>CAZLII010000162.1:0-8503 GCA_964559065.1 uncultured Nitrospirales bacterium
TGCTGGCAAAGACGACGCGGTAGCCGCCCGCCTTGAGAATGGCGCGCAGCGCCACGCTGATCGGCGTATCCGGCGGCAATCCCTCGATGCCCTCGCGCAGCGCCTGGTAGACGCGGCGCACATCCGCCTCGTTGGCGAGGTTGAGATAGATGGCCTCGCCGCGCCGCCGCTTGAACGGCTTGTAATTGTAAGTCATGGCGACCGGATAGCCGACGGCCCCGGCCATGCGGACCGCTTCGTCCTCGCTTTCCGCCACGCGCGTGGCGACCACCGGAATGCCGCAGGCGGCGAGCACCTGCTTCGAGACGTATTCGCCCAGTTCCGTGCGGCCTTCGGCGCGGGCCGCCGCGATGATGCGCGCCGCCGCCGCATTGTCCACCAGGTCCTCCTCGACATCTGGGGTGGCTGTCTCATACAGTCCGCGGATGTTGTAACTGTAGCGCCACATGGCGTTGAAGATGCGCGCGGCCGCGTCCGGATAGGGGAACGCGGGGACGCGGTGCCGGTTGAGGATGTCCGCCCCCTCCTCCACCGCCTCGCCGCCCATCCAACTCGCGATGATCGGCTTGTCCGCGGATTCCGCAATGTGCGCGACACGTTGGGCGGTGCCCGTCGGGTCGGTCATCACCTGCGGCGTCAACACGACCAGCGCGCCGTCCGTTCCCGGATCCTTCAATACGGCCTCCAATCCACGCGCATAGCGTTCCGGGTCGGCGTCGGCGAGAATATCCACGGGATTCGCATGATTCCAATAAGACGGCAGAAACCCGTCGAGCGCCGCGATGGTTTCCGGCGCGAGCGCCGCCAATTCCCCGCCGTCGGCGATCAGCGCATCGGTGGCGAGAATGCCCGGCCCCGCCGCGTTGCTCACAATGGCGAGGCGCGGCCCGCGCGGGCGCGGCTGCTTGCCCAGCACGTCGGCCATGGCGAAGAGGCTTTCGATGTCGTCCACGCGCAGCACGCCGCTCCGGCGGATGGCCGCCGAGAAGACCTCGTCGTCGCACGCTTCCGACGGCGTATAGTACGCCGTGGCCTTGGCCGCCTCCGCCGCCGGGTCTGTGCGCCCCGGTTTCATCAGAATAATCGGCTTGGTCATCGCCACTTCGCGGACCGCCGACAGGAATGAGCGCGCCGCGCCAATGGTCTGCACATAGAGCACGATGCTCTTGGTGTTGCGGTCGTTGCCGAGGTAATAGATCAGGTCCGGCCAGTCCACATCCACCATGGACCCGAAGGACACAAACGCGCTGAATCCGACATTGACATGGAGGCTCCAGTCAAGGATCGCCGCGCACACGGCCCCGCTCTGGCTGATGAAACCCACCGTGCCCCGGTTCGCGATGCGCGTCGCGAACGCCGCATTCAACCCGATCACCGGGTTCATCACTCCCAAACTGTTCGGCCCGATGATGCGGATGCGGCCCGGCCCCGAACCTTCCCGGATTTGCTCCTCCAGCGCCCGGCCCGATGCGCCCGTCTCCGCGAAACCCGCCGAAATGATGATCGCCGCCTTCACCCCCGCCGCCACGCATTCCCCGATCACCCCCGGCACCGTGGGCGCGGGCGTCAGCACCATCGCCAGGTCCACCGGCTCCGGAACCTCCCCGATATTCCTATAGGCCTTGATCCCCAGCACATTGCGCCGGCGCGGATTAATCGCATACACCGTCCCCCCGAACGGACTGCTGATCATATTCCACAGAATCGCCCGCCCCACGCTCCCCGCCTTATCCGACGCGCCGATCACCGCCACCGCGCGCGGCCGGAATATCGCGTCCAGCGGATGCTCCAATGTGGGGATTGTCGTCATGCGGTTGTGTCTCCAGTAACGTAGCGCAGGCGTCCATGACAGGCTGAAGCCTGTACTCCAGAACTCCGTCCCCGACAGGCTGAAGCCTGTACTCCAGAACGCCATTCCGGACAGGCTGAAGCCTGCACTCCAAAACCTGCACAAGCCTAGCACGGCGCACGGGAAACATCAACGCATTGACGGCCCCTCATAGGTGTGCTATACATAGGGCGAGATTTTCAGTCATAAGGGAAACACGCCAGGCAAATTGCGTGATGGGCCTTTGTATGTGAAGACAGTCCAGATGTCCTTGTCTGGTTCGGGAATAGACGCAAGGCATTTGGGCAGGATTGGATGAGTAACCGCCTCTCAAGTTTCCTGCAGTTATCCTGACGGCGCCAGCCGTCAGCCCCTCGGCGGCATACCCAGGAGCCGGTAGTATGACGGAAGCAGTGCGGAAACCAATCGGTCGTTTGGGGTGGGCGAAGACCGTGATATTTTCGCTGATACCATTGGCGGCGCTGTTGGCGGCAATGGAAGGCGGGGCGCGTATCCTGGAGTTGTGGATTCCGCCGCGCATTGTGGACTTGGGGCAGGGCTTCCTCCCCGGCAGCCGTCTTTTTGTGCCGGATCCCGCCGACCCCGCCATGCTCATCACCAACCCCGACAGGTTGGTGTCTTTTCAGAACCAGCGTTTCGCGCGTGTGAAAGCGCCGGGAACCATGCGGCTGTTCATCCTGGGCGGGTCCTCGGTAAATTATCTCCAGTACGAACTGCCGCACATGGCGGAACGGCTGCGGCAGGCGCTGGCCCCGCGTTTTCAGGAAGTGGAGATTATCAACTGCGGCGGCCTTTCCTACGGCACGCACCGGCTTGTGCTGATTGCGGCAGAAGCGCTGGACTATGCCCCGGACGCCCTGCTCATTTACTCCGGTCACAACGAATTTGAGGAATTGGAGCAGTTGGATTTGGCGCATCTGCGTCTCTTGCCGCTGCAACGCCTGCTCTCCCATTTCGCCGCGTACCGTTTCGCGCGCGACCGCATCGCGGGCATCCAGATTGCCCGCCTCGAGGAAGATCGGCGGCGGCGCGAACTGGCCGACAGCGTTCCGGACACCTCGCGCACCTGGAACCGTATCTTTACCCCGGAGGAAATCCGGGAACGCATGGCGGCCTTCGGGCGCAACCTCTCCACCATGATTGAACTCTGCCAATCGCGCCGCGTTTCAATCATCATTGGCACAGTTCCGTCCAACCTGATCAAGCCGAACCTCCCCGGCGAGGCGGGCGCGCGCTATCAGCAGGCGCTGGCGCTGATTCATGGCGGACAGCGTGAAGAAGGACTTCGTCTCGCCCGGCGCATTCTGCGCGAAGCGCCGCGACACCAGGCGTCCGACGCGGAAAATGAAATCATTCGAGCCGCCGCCGCCAGATACCGAATTCCCCTGGCCGATGTCGAGGCTGCGGTCATCGCCGCCGAACCCAATGGCATCGCCGGCGAAACCCTGTTCAACGACCACTGCCACTTGACTCCCGACGGCAACGGTCTCCTCGTCGCCGCCTACGAACGCGAAATCCGCAGTATCTTCGGCGCAAACGCGCCGTGATCTCCCCCCGCGTTATTTCCCCTTTTTCTCGCGCAGCGCGCGATGCCCGCCCGCCGCAAGATGCGCCTTGGACAGCGGAAAAACGCCCCCACTTGCTGAACGCACGTCATCCACGGTGACGAACGCGCTGGGCATGCACTCCTTTAGTATCCGCGCCACATAGGGCAGGTTCTTCCGCTTGACGACCATGAAGATGAGATGCACCTTGCCTTCAGCGCCGCGCCCCTCCAGGATGGTCACGCCGAAATGCGCACCCTTGAGCCGGGTGACCAGTTCGGCGGGGTCCTTATTGGAAATGACCCTGAGGGCGATCACGCCCATGGCGAGTTTGTGTTCGATGGCCATGCCGATGTAGTTGCCCATGGCAAAACCGGCGGCATAGCAAAGATAGTTCATCCACGAGTCCAAGTTCTGCATGATCTGGCTGATGGCCAAGAGCCAAACCAGCACTTCGAAGAAACCGCAGAGGGGCGCAAGGTAACGCAGGCCGCGCGAAAGAAAAATGATGCGCAGCGTACCGATGCTCACATCCACGACCCGCGCCGTGAATATCAACATCGGCAGAATCCAGAAAGCGTTTCCCTGATAAAAAGTGCCGAGAGTGTCCATGGGTCGCCCTTGTCGCCCGAAACCTGTTTGCCGCCATACAACACAAGAGCATTCTAAACAAAGCCGGTCCTGTATGTCATGCGGTTGATGCGCTTATACTGGCAACAAAGCAGAAAAACCGTTGTTCTTTCGCGTCTCGCATAAAAGCGCATTTCTCGCCTGAACAAACTGTCCGGTGAGAAAACTGAACGCATCAGATATTTGTCACATTTTCACGGCATGCGCTTTCAACCCGGCGGATTGCCGCTGTGGGAGAGGGGTTGGGAGAGGTTGAATGGGGCGCCTCCAATGACCTTATACACTCTCCTTAGACCGCTGAGAAGGTTCGTCCCCTTTCTTCTGCGAACCGCCGCCGAAGGCGGTGGGGGACTCGCAATGACGGGTAAAAGAGTATGTGTGACATTAGATCCCCCTTTTGCTGCATACGGCTAACATGTTACAAAAGTTTTGGGCCATACTGTCAGGGGATGTAAATTTGTTGTGCCTTGACGAGTTCCGCGTTCTCGGGCAGTGGAAGCGGCGCACTTGCCTTGGTGTAGAAAACAAGGCCCCTGTAGCCGGTGAGGTACTCGTACTTTTTCGCCAGCAGGATCCCCCCACTTTCGGCGCATACAATCAACGGCTGGTCCGTTCTTTCCAAAATCGCCTCAAAATCCTGAGGGGTCATTCTGACAATGGCGCCTGACGCCTTGATCGCCTGTGCTATGGCGGCAACCATCATTGTGGTGGAGGACATCGCCATACCGGGTTGAATTGTGTTCATTTCGTATCTCCATGTGGAGGAAGACCCTCCGATTGCACGAAAAACTTCCATTCAGAAATTGCCGCATCCAAAGTATATTACAATCCAGGGTCGGTTTTTATTGGCCTGTTCCGCTTTTTCGTCATTCCGTAACATTTTAGCCGACCGTTGTAATCACTATGCATAACCCTGTCATTGCGAGTCCCCCCAACGCCTTCGGCAGCGATTCGCAAAAGAAAGCGGATGTACTTTCGCAACATTTCAGCCAAATGAACTCCGTGCTCAGTAATGGTTCCCGTTGTTGGGTATTTGCACTCGCTTTTGACGACGATTCCAAGGCACCCCTCCGGGCTTCGGAGGAAAGGGTATGTTGTTCACGCTTCAGCGTGCCATTGTCCTGCACCCCTGCGCGCTTCGGGGGAAAGGGTATGTTGTTCACGCTTCAGCGTGCCATTGTCCTGCACCTCTCCGGGGTGTTCTGGCGACAGCATAAAACGTTCAACCAGTAGTTTTCCGTTTGCAGCGGGAGAATATGAAAGAGCCATCGGACTCAACTTCAATCGGTTAAAACATGCCGTACTTTTTTGGCAGCGTAGCGTAACGTAGCGCGGCAATCTGGATACCAAGTGCGCCTCAGATTGCTTCACCCAGCGGTGCTGTGCGCCGCTTCGCTCGCAATGACGAAAAGAAAGCGTTATGTGTGTTGATTCCAAAGGTTATGCCAGTCGGCCAGAATTTTACTTCATTCCATTGTCATGGCATACGCCTTGGCGGTTCCACCGCAACCCGCCCTTCGACGATAACCAAGGGAGTGGTCGCGACATTCAGGATCGCGTCGTGGCGGGTGACAGCACGCGCTGCGGCGAACTCGATGCGCAGGGACGGGGGCCGTGGAGCGTTCGGATCGGGGCGCCAGGAAATGCGCGCCCATTCGCCCTTTTCTTCGCGGATTCTTCTTCCCGATTCCAGGGTGATGAACAGGGAACCATCGGGCAGGATGCGATGCGCCACGCGGCGATGCGCCGCGAGGGCGCTCTGTCCCGCTTCCGCATTTTCGAAGAGGATGGCGGTCTCACCGACGGCGCGCAAGATGGCGATGATGCCGTCCAGCGAGAGATGCACCGGGGTCTCAAAATCAAGCGCGATCACCGCCAAATCCGCCGGGTCTTGAAAGTCCGGCAGATGTATCGCCTCCAGGGAAAGATGTATCCGGGATCGCGGCGCATAGTGATAGCCGCCGGGCAGTTGGCCCTGCAACGCGCCGCCGGCGGTTTCCACACGCAGCGGAACCTCGCCCGGATCGTTGCCGCCGAAATCCGGCGCGATCACCCAGGCGATGACGCCGTCCACGACTTGCAGGGCGGGGGCCTTTTTCTCGCCGAAGCAGAACACGCTGTCGGGCGTCAGATTGCCGCCGGTAATGGTGATCAAATGGCCGCCTTCGGCGGGCGCGCTCGGCGTGGCGCTGATCAGGAACGGCGTACCGATGGCCGGCGCGGGGGTGGCGTCCGCGCCGTCCCAGATGCCGTCGCCGTCGGAATCGGGATTTCGCGGGTCCGTCTCGCCGTCGTCCACCCGGCCGTTCCGGTTGGCGTCCTCCATGCCGTCCGGAATGCCGTCGCCGTCTGTGTCGGGGTTGCGGTAATCCGTCTCACCGGGGTCCACAATACCGTTGTTATTGATGTCTTCCAGGCTGTCGGGCAGGCCGTCGCCGTCCATGTCCTCGATTTCCAGGGCGGCGCGGCCCAGCCACCGGAACAGTTCCGAGGCGAAGCGGCGTTCGTCATCGCGTTCCAGGGCGGCGCTTTCCAGCGGCGTGGGCGCGGCAGTCAATGCAATGCGGCCCAGACCGTAATTGCGGGCGATGAATACCGCGCCGATGCCCTCGACGCCGCCGGGTTCCAACGCAAAGCCCTTTTCCGCGTAGATCGCGCAGCCCCCGATGACCAGGAAGTCCTTCCAATGCCGGGTCATCTGGGGGTCGCCCGCCACGGCGTAATGTCCGTCCACGCGCATCCCCGTATTAATGCGGATGCCGATGGGCCGCAGCCATTGCGCGAGTTCGCGATGGGTGTCGTCCTCCAGATGCGCGCCCAGAAAAAGCAGCGCGCCCCCTTGCGCCACATAGTCGAGCACGGCCTGCCGGGTGATCGCGCCCTGTGCGGCGGCCGCCGCGTCAATCACCACGACGGCGTATGGGTCCAGCGGCTCCTGAAACGGACTGACGACTTCGCGGTGCGCGAAGTAGTGCGGCGGCGCGGCAAGCAAATCCCCCAGCGCGCGCAGGCGCCGGGGGTCCGCCGGATGGCGGAAGGATTGATCGCCGGCATCGGCCCATATCCAAAGGATGCGTCGCGGCAGGCCGCGCCCCGGCATTACCTGCACAATGACTTCGCTGCGCACCGCTGTCCGCGCGGGACCAGACCGAGGCGGTTCCATCAGCACCTCCAGAAAACCCTCCACGCGGCAGGCGGGGTCGTAATGCGCGGGGTCCACGAACAGATACGCATAATCCGGCCCGGTCCCGGAGGTCGGGTGCGCCCGCAGCCACGGCATCGCGTCGTCATCGTAGGCGACGCGCCAGGAAAAGCGCTCCGCATGGTGGGCGCGAATCGGCAAAACCCGCAATTCCCGCCCCGCCGCCTGACCGTGAAAGGTGATGATCGGCAGGAGATCGAGTCGGGGCGTTTCCCAGGGTTGCGCTGCCGAAAGGGTCCATTCCGGCGGCATGGCGATGACCGACCGCATCCACCCGCTGCGCAATTGCACCGTCCGCAACGGCTGCCCCGTGTCTTCGTCCACAAGATGCAACCTGCCCGCCTCGCCCAGGAACAGGCCCTCCGGGGTCCATGCCAACGCATGCAACGGGTCGTCATAGGCGGCCCGTATGGCTTCGCGCTCCCCGCTGCGCCTTATCTCCAGGCGATTGCCGAAGGCCGCTGCGATGTCCCCACCATCAGGCGATGACGCCGCCAACAGACGCTCGGCGACCCCGCTCAGAATATGCTGCGCCCGCTTCACCGCTTCGGGCGGGGACGACGCCCCGGCTGCGATGTCCACGTGGGTGAGATAGGCGAAATCCGTGCCCGGCACGCGGGTGGCCGCCCAGCACCCGGAAGCGCCTGCCGGAAGAAGTGTTTCCCTGTCTCCGATGGTCGCGCTCCCCGGCATTTGCACGGGCGCGTAGCGCGGCTGCAATTGCCCGGGATCAAGCACATGCACCCAGGAAATCGCCTCGGTTCCGCCTTGGTCCAGGGAGAATCCGGACGACAAAACGAACAATGAAGCGGCATCGCGGGATAGCGTCATGGCCGCCGGGCGCACGTCAACATCGCCTTCCGCGCCTTCCAGTATGACGGCTTCCCCCAGCCATCCACCCGATGCGAGGTCAAGGGCGACAATGACGGGTTCCGATGCGACGGGGCCGTGACACAGCACGGCGGCCGTCCCGGCTTCAGGCAGCGGCGCGGCGCACACCGGCACGCCGGGCAATTCCCAACGCGCGGCGGGTTCTGAAAACGACAGATCGTCGGCGCTCCAAGGGATTGCCTCCGCCTTTCCCCGCAGCACGTCGGCAACCGGGGAATCGCTGACGCCCAGCATCAGTATCCAGTTCGACTGGCCCTCGGGGTCCGAGATTACGCATGCCGCCCATTCCCGCCATCCGGGTTCCGCGCAGTGTCGCGCCCCGGGCGCGACCTCCAGCGGCGCGGTGCGAAAGGCCGAGAGCCAGGTGGTTTCAGTCCATGCGTCGAG
>CAZLII010000163.1:0-8490 GCA_964559065.1 uncultured Nitrospirales bacterium
CGCCAGCCGGCGCGCACTTCAAAGGGGTATTCCAGAAGCGGTTCCGCCCGGCGCACATGGCGGAAGCGCTGCATATCATGCAGCGCGTCCTTGCCGCGCTCCCCCTGAAAACTGATCTTGACATCCTCCCGCTGCACCTCGTTGAACTGGTATTCCATGCCGTAATACATGGCGTCCATGGTAAAGAAGCCCATGATCAGGAGGCCGGTGGATACGGCCACGCCGAAGATGTTGAGCGATGCGCGGAAAGCGTTGCGCCCGATGTTCCTGAGGATCATCTTCCAGGTGAAGCCGACGGCGCGCCACAGACGCGGAAAACGTTCCAGCCAGATGCGGTGCGCAAAACGCGGCGATTCCGGACGCATGGATTCCGCGGGGTGAATGCGCGCCGCGCGCGCGGCGGCGAAGACCGCGCCCGCGACGGCAAAACCAATGGACAGGCCCATCGCCCACGTGAGGACGTCGGGGTAAACACGAAACTCCAGCAGTGGAAACTGGTAAAAATCCACATACAGCCGAAGAATGCCCACCGACAGACGCGCCCCCAGCGCAAAACCGCCCAGGCACCCCGCAACCGCGAGAATCAGCGCGTATTCCACATAGTGAAACGCGACCGTCCAGTCGGAGTAGCCGTAGGCCTTGAGCAGGCCGATTTGCGTGCGCTCCATGCGCACCATGCGGTTGAGCAGCACCAGCAAAATCAACGCCGCCACGCCGAGGAACAACGTCGGGATAATGCGCGCGGAAACGCCCAGTCCGTGTATCTCATCCGAAAGAAAACGGTTGGATATCTGGTCTTCTCGTTTTACTTTGGCAAAAACGCCGAAAGGCTTGAGGAGTTTCTCGGCCTGATCGAGAATCAGGTCGAGTTCCTCCAAGTTGTCCACATCCCCCAGGATATTGTTGCAGGCCGCGCGCATGTCGAGCGCGGTTTCCGCGAAATCCGTCGGAACCCACAGAATGCCGAAGCGCTCCGGGCTGGGTATGAGTTCCTGCACGTTGCGAATCATATACACATATTCCGCGGACAGCCCCAGCCCCACGATGCGCAACGGATACTTCTTGTCCTCCATGGACACATGAATGCGGTCGCCGAGTTGGAGACCGTTGGCCTCGGCGAAGCGATCGTTTACGATCACCTCGCTCTGGGCGCCAGGCTCGAAATACCGGCCCTCGGTCACCACGATATCGTGCAAAACGGGCGTCCTGGGATTGGGCATGGAGACGATGCGCCCGATACGCGGCTCGTCCACCCCTTCGATATCCACGTTGACGTCGCGCACGATGCGGGCGCGCGCGTGGCGCACGCCGGGGATTTCCCCGATTTTGAATACGGCGGCGGCGGGCGCGCGCTCCAGCATGATCTCGAAATCGGCGAAGTGGCATTGCGCGTAATAGGTGTCGCGCGTGAGACGGAGGTTGAGATATGCGGAGTAAATCGTGATATAGCAGGCGGAACCGCACACGACCACCGCGATCACGGCCAGCGACTGCCCCCACGATCGGAAAATGGTGCGCAGCAGTTTGCGATGCAGCACGCTGATCACCACTGGAGTTCCTCCACGGACTTGCGCGCGGGGTGGGCGACGATGTCCCGCGCCGTCCCGTCCGCCATGCGCACCACGCGGTCCGCCATTTCGCCGATGACCGCGTTGTGGGTGATTACGATGAGCGTCGCGCCGAGGCGCGCGTTGATGTCCGCCAGAACGCGCAGCACGATTTTGCCCGTCGAGATGTCCAGCGCGCCGGTCGGTTCGTCGCAGAGCAGCACTTCCGGGCGCTTCGCCACAGCCCGCGCAATCGCCACGCGCTGCTGCTCGCCGCCGGACAACTGCGACGGGAAATGCGTACGGCGCTCTTCCAGTCCGACCAGCCCCAGCGCCTCCCTCGCCGGCATGGGGTCCGGCGCGATTTCCGTGGCGAGTTCCACGTTCTCCTCCGCCGTCAGGTTGGGCATCAGGTTGTAGAACTGGAACACGAAACCGATGTTGCGGCGGCGGTACTGCGTGCGCTGCGCATCATTGTAGACCGTCAGGTCTTTTCCCTTGAAGCGCACCCGTCCCCCGCTGGGCGCATCCAATCCCCCGATGATGTTCAGCAGCGTGCTCTTGCCCGAGCCGCTCGGCCCCAGAATCACCAGGAATTCGCCGGAAAAAATATCCAACGAGACCCCGCGCAGGGCGCGCACCGTCACTTCGCCCATCGGATAGTCCTTGCGCAGGTCTTCTATCTCGAAAAGCGTGCGACCGTTCGGCTGTGGCATCGCGGAGGCCATGGCTCACCTCGCAGAATACGAATTTATCCTCTGGGGCGATAACAAAGACTATACATCGCCTCAGGGGAACAGTTCATATCGAGACGCGCCGCGCCGGAACACTATGACGGAATCTATGGAACGACATGTCCGTGTTATGATCGCTTGACAATAGAATCTTTGATCGTGACTTCCGCGTCTTTCGCGCAGATGTTTGATGAAAGTTGTCGTCTTGCCATGTGGTGCGCAACGGTTTTTTCCCCAAGGCCCGTCACCCCCGCGAAAGCGGGGGTCCAGAAAAATCGCAGGTCTCCGCTGAATGATAGCTGGATTCCCGCCTGCGCGGGAATGACGGGGGAAGTGGCCCGGGGTGCGATGTCCAATGCATGTGGTTGCGGCTATGCCGCGTTAGGGGGTTTCGCTTCGCTGTCGTCCCCCTGCAACACCCCCGTCGAATCTGTGAACCGGCGCCCTACGCGATCATCCCGGATTCGTCCCAGGCGGCTTCGACGTAGCGCAGAAATTCCGTGATCACGCGTCTGAAGTCCTCGGGCGCGTCGCGGTCGCATCGGGCATGGCCGGCCCCTTTGAAAATATGCACCTTTTTGTATGGGGCGCTGCACTGATCGTAGAGCCGCATGGTTTCCTCAACCCTGAGAATCTGCTCGTTGTCGCCGGCGATGATCAGCGCAGGCATGGCGCACAAGGACATGTAGTCCACGGGCCGCAGGCGAAGGGCGGACACGCCCATCCGCCATTGCGAGAAGATGCGCAGAGGCCATGCGGCGGCCTTCGGCACCCGGTATCGTTCGAGGCGGTTGTTCAAGGCGCTTTCCAAGGTGTCGTAGCAGGATTCCAGGACGATGAAATCGAAGCCGGGGTCCTCCTGCAGGGCGTATGCAGTCGCCGCCGCACCGAGGGAAATACCGTGGACGCCGATGCGGCGGTAGCCCAGATCGCGCAGGTAACGGAACGCCGCGATAGCGTCCTTGCGTTCGTTCCAGCCCATTGTCACCAGCGTCGGGTCGCTTCGTCCCTGCCCGCGAAAGTCGGGGAGCAGCACGTCATAGCCCAGGCGCATGTAGAGTTCCGCACGCCGCACGCCCTGGCGGCGGTCGTTCGTGATCCCGTGCAGCAGAATCACCGCGCGTTCGCCGCCGCTCCCCGCATGCCACGCCGAGGTGCGCACCCCGTCTGCTGCGCGCAGAACGAGGTTCTGAACGGGAAGGCCGCCGATCTCATCGCGGTCCGCAAAATCGCGTGGCGTCGGCCGTGTGATGTAATACGATGCGACATAACCCAAGGTCAGCCATAATACAAAACACACGGACACAAGGCTGATCAGGATTTTTCTGCGTTTGGTCATCAAAATCATGGATTGTTCTCTATTTTCTGTCATTAGATGTCAGGCGAGCGACAACGGTTTCAGCAAGACACACGCCGGGGGGACACCCGCGCAATGGTGTTCAAGCCAATTTCCACGGCGGTCGGTACTCGTAGTGCAGCAACGCGTTTGCCGCTTCGTTGTTGGTGATGCGCTCGGCCACGGGATCCCATTCGATGCGGGACCGCGTTTCGAGGGCGATGTTCGCGAGATGCGCGAAGATGGTGGAGCGATGCCCTTCCTCGACGTCGCAGTGCGGTTTCTCGCGGCTCTTGATGCAATCAAGGAAATTACGCATGTGCAGGGTGGTCAAGTTTTGATTCCCGCCCGCGGCCTTTTCCTGCACAGCGTCCGTTCGGGGTTCCCTGGCCTGGAACTGGCCGCCGCGTTCCGGGACCACTTCGTAGCCGGAATCCCGCGCATAAATGGTGCCGTTCGTGCCGCGCAGTTCCACCTCGCCGGGTTTTGCGAGAATGGGATTGCCGCTGGCTTCGAACTGGCTGAAATTCATCAGGCTGCCGGACGCGAACTCAAAACACGCCTGCATGGTATCGGGGATGGTACGGTCGTCGTCCACAGCGTAGTTGCCGCCCAGGGCGGTCACCGCCGCGGGGGCCTCCTCGCCGAGAATCCACCGGATCAGGTCGAAGTAGTGGACGCCCCAGTTGCCGATTTGCGAGGAATAGTCTTTCCACCAGCGGAACTTATAGGGAGTGATATTATCCTGGTAGGGGCGCATGGCGCGGGGGCCAAGCCACATGTCCCAGTCGAGTCCGGACGGTGGGTCGGACGGTTGCGCCTTGCCGATGCCGCTTAGGGCCATATTGCTGATGCGGAAACAGAAACTCGCCGTGATCTTGCCGACGCCGCCCTGCTGCACGAAATCCGCCAGCCGGTAGAACAATTCCGCCGAACGCCGGTGCAGGCCCACCTGCACGATGCGCTGGTTGCGGCGCGCCGCCGCCACCATGCGCCGTCCCTCATGGATGGTCATGGACAATGGCTTCTCCACGAAGACATCCTTGCCCGCATCGCAGGCGTCCACCGTCTGCAATGCATGCCAGTGGTCGGGGGTGGCGATGACGACGGCGTCAATGTCTTTTCGGTCGAGGAGGCGGCGGTAATCCGTGTACAAATCGGGGTTGTTGCCCAGTTTTTCCGCCTGCTCCTCCGTCGCGGGCCGATAGACGTCGCACAGCGCCACGATTTCCGCGTCCTCGTGCGGCAGCGTCGCCTCAATCAACTGCCCGCCCCGGTTGGCCGTGCCGATAAACGCCATCCGGATACGGTCGTTCGCCGCGTGCCCCCCGCGCGCAACCGCCCCCGCCGCGGCCGCTGTCAAAGCCGTTTGGACAAACCGTCTCCGCGTGATTGCATCGTTCATGATACACGCTCCTGTCTTGGTGATAGTGGTCCTGTTGGCATTATAGCGGTCGGGGGGGAGCGATGGTAGTTGGGCGGAAAAGATCAAGGACAGCAAGGACGACAAGGACAGCAGGGACACCAAGGACACCAAGGATGGCAAAGACTGCAAAAGAAAATATAGGTCGTTGGCGTTTTTATAACGTCTCTAATGAAAATACCTTTCCAGTAAATCAGCAATCCTTTGCTCTATAGAATTTCCACTAACGTCCTCGCCGTCCCTGTTGTCCCTGTTGTCCTTTTCGTCCTTGTCGTCCTTGTCGTCCTTTCCGTCCTTTCCGTCCTTTCCGTCCTTGTCGTCCTTTCCGTCCTTGTCGTCCTTTCTGTCCTTTTCATCGAACCGACCTGATGCAAATAGGATTTTTTGCCGCTTGCCCGGGCAGAGCGCATAATGGTTGCCTGGTGCGCCAAATGGCGCGGAACACGCGAGGAGCATATGCGATGACACGGGGAGAAATAATCATGTACAGCGGGGTGGTTCTGTTGGGACTATGCGCCACGGGTGCGGCGGAAGTGTTCCGCCCGCTTGATCTGCGGCAGGTGAAGGTCGGCGGCGCGATAGGCGGCCACATTGACGCCACAATCGCGGGCAATCTGCTCCTGGTGGATATCGAGAACGACTTCCTGCGTCCGTTTCAAAGCAAAACCGCCAGCGATGGCTTCGTGGGCGTCGGGATGACCCTGGACGCCATTGTGCACTTCGCGGCCTACACCGGCGACGCCGATGTGATCGCGCTGAAAGACCGGGTGGTTGCGGCGCTTATTAACGCCCAAGAGCCGGACGGCTACATCGGCATGATGAAACCGGACCAGAGAATCCGGTCGTTGTGGGACATCCACGAGATGTCCTACATCATTCAGGGGTTGCTTGCAAATCATTGGCTTTTCGGACATCAGGCGTCTCTGGATGCAGCGCGCCGGACCGCCGATTGCATCATCCTGCGATGGACCGCCGAACCGGACACCATCGGCCGCTGGGACATCACCACCTACATGGGGGTAACGGGACTGGAACCCGCGCTGCTGATGCTCCACGACGCCACAGGCGACGAAAAATACCGGGACTTCTGTGTGCATTTCCGGGGCTTGGCGGACTGGGAAGGGCGTATCGTGCGCGGGCGCTGGGGCGACATCGAAGGCCACGCCTACGCCTATCTCTCGCGGTGTCTGGCGCACTCGCACCTGCAGCGGACGACCGGCGCCGCGAAACTGTTCCGCAATACCCAGCCGGCACTGGATTTTCTGCTGAAAGGGGATGGTCTGACGATCATCGGCGCGTGCGGCCAGCACGAGTGCTGGCACGACACGCAGGACGGCGCGGCGAATCTCGGCGAGACCTGCGCCACGGCCTATCTGCTGTTCTGGTGGGACCAGTTGTTGCGCTTGCAGGGCGATACGCATTACGGCGATGTGATGGATCGGACGGTGCACAACGCGCTCTTCGCCGCGCACTCGCCCGACGCGCGCCGCATCCGCTATTACACCCCGTTTGAAGGGAAACGCGAGTATTTCAAAGACGACACCTACTGTTGCCCGTGCAATTTCCGGCGAATCATGTCCAAACTGCCGGGCATGGTCTATTACGTGGCGGATGACGGGGTCGTCGTGAATCTCTACACCACTTCAGAAGCCATGGCCACCCTGCGCGATGGGACCACCGTGCGTGTGGCGCAGGAGACCGACTATCCGCGCGGGGAAAACATCCTGATTCGCGTAGCCCCGGAAAAGCCCGCGACCTTTACGTTGCGCCTGCGCATTCCGAAGTGGTGCGCCGGGGCGCACATCGCGATCAACGGCGAGGCGGTTCCCGGCCCCATCACGGCGGGAACTTTCCACGCGATACGCCGGGAGTGGCAGGCAGACGACGAAGTGGCCGTGCAGTTCCCCATGCAATTGCGTCTGGTTAAGGGCCGCCGGGCGCAGGCGGGCCGCGCCGCCGTGCTCTACGGGCCGCAGGTCTTCACGTTGAGTCGCGCACACAATCCGGCGCTGGCCGGGGAAGACCTGCGCTTGCTGACCATCAAGCCGGAAACGCTGGCCGGTCCATTCCCGGCTGCGCCGGAAAGCGGCGGCTACATGACCTGCACCGTCGAGGCGTGGAAAACCACCAGTTGGTATCCGCACGGCAAGCCGGAATACACACTCACCCTGACGGAATTCGCCGATCCCGACGGGGAAATGGTCTACTTCCACCTGCCCAATCCGGAAGACCCCGCGCTGGTGGATGACGAGTTGGTGATTCAGTAATTCTTTTCGCAGCGTTTACCGCCATGACGAATGCACGACAATTCATCGGTGGCGCGTTGCATCTGGTCGTCAGAAGCCAGCGTTCCCTTTCAGGATGATGGTGTCGAGTTCGTTGTTTTCGGCGAGTCGAAGGACGGTCTGGCACCCGGCACCCTGGCGGGACTGCTCGGCCTGATTGTTTTCCAGGGTGATGTTGCGGCTGCTCTCGATGTGGATGACAGCAGTGCAGCGCTCCTGGGTGGGCTTGTCGCAGACGCCCCGGATGGTATTGCCCCGGATGACGGCGGTGTCGGTGCCGGTCATGAAGATGCCGGAATTGTCAGACCGGTTGATGGTGTTGTTCTCGATGGTGAGGTTGCGGAAGACGCCGGGCAGAGGCGCGTCTTTCCACCCCGGGGTGATACCTTCGATGGCAATGACCCCGCGCGCCATGCCCGCCCCGTAGTTGCAACGTTCAAAGGTATTGTTGCGGATGACGACATTGCGGGCGGGGATGCTTTCATAGAAATGCACGGTCTCCGTGATGATCAGCACGCCCGCCGAGGTGATGTCCTCGAAGGTGCAGTCTTCGACCACGGCATCGCGGATTTGGATGAGCATGCCCCGGGCGCGGTTGCGCCGGAACGTGCTGTTGGTGATTCGCGCGCGGGGCAGTTTGGAGGCGTTCGCGAGCATATGGCCGCGTTTCACCGTGTCGGGCATGGGGTCCTCAAAGACCACGCGGTGGGTGTGACCGTCGGGTTCCATCTTGGCCGAGGCGACCTTGACGGTGCCGTAGGCGATCAGCGTTTCCTGCGGCGTTAGTTCCATGATATCGCCGGGGTCCGGCATGGAAGCCATGTTCAGGTTATGGCGCGCGAGAACGGTCCGCTCGTCCACTATCTCCTCGATGTTGAGGAAAAGGCCGCTCTTGAGGTTGATGGCGTCGTCGCCCTGGCCGTCGAAAAGGCAGTCTCGGATAATGATGTCGCCGGTGCATCCCCCGAAATGGCTGCCGTCAGCGGTGGCGGAGATCGGACGGCGCGTGCCGGGCGTAGGCTGCACCGTGCACCGGTCGAGGGTGATGTTTTCGCTGTTGAGTCCCACAAAGACCATGCCGGGGCAGGTGTGGACGGCGATGTCCTGAAACGTCACGTTCCGGCAGCGGTGCGCCATGAAGGCGTTGTAGGCATAAACCTGGTGC
>CAZLII010000164.1:0-8467 GCA_964559065.1 uncultured Nitrospirales bacterium
ATCGGTGTGGGGCGCTGACGCATCCCATGCGGCGTCCAGATTTTCGTCGCTGTATCGTGCGCTGCTGTAGTAAAGGATCAAGCGGAACAACGGCATGAAATAGCCGATTTCGTCCTTCATCAACCGGCCATATTGATAGCCCATTTCATAGGGGGTTCCGCTCACAATCACGACGGGGATTTCGCGCACGCCCTCCCCGACCATCGTGCGATACCCGGCGCCGCCGATGCCGTCGGCGGGCGCGAGTTTGAAATGGACATAATCTCGCTGGTGGGCGGGTTGCAATCCTTTTGCGTAGGCCACCCAGCATTCCTGGGTGGTGTTATGGTAGACCACGCTTACCAGCGTGCTGTTGACGCCTGCGTGGCGCGCCACATCCAGCGCTCCGGCGGCGTCAAGCATGCCGTGCCGCGCCGCCAGGCCGTTGTAGAGATTCTCATTGCGGCCGCCGTTGTGGTTGGCCCAATAGACGACATCTTCGAGCCTTGTATGAAATGGCGCGGGATTGACGCAGGGATGAACAAGAATTTGCACGTCTTCATAGACATCGAAGCGGGTGCGGCTTGAGAAAATGAGACGGCCCTGCGCGCCTTCGGCGCTGGGGTCGGCAATCCCATAGTGATATTGGTTGGTCCGGGTCGCATTACTCATCCTGTCCAGCGCTTCATTCAGGGTTGCGTCGTGATACAGCACATCGCGCAGCAATATCGGGAACGGGATACCGTCGAGCGATTCCGCATCGCAGAAATGCCCCATGATTTCGCTAAGCGCCAGGCCGTGTTCGTTCATGCCCCCCGCCACCACCCCCAGCAACCCTGCAAATCCGATTACGGCGTGACGATTGCCCTCATCGGGATGATACATGACGACGACAGGATAATCCTGAATACCCGTATCCATGGACCAGTCCAGGTTTCTCAGTTGATAAAGACTTCCATCCGCTGTGGCTTCACCCCAAGCAGCGAAAAGGCTGCATCCATACTCCGACAGGTCCGGCATGACCAACATGCGCTTGAGCACAGTGGCGGTAATGGCCGGATAGCCTGCATCCGCGCAACCCGCCACGACCCCGGCAATTTCCGACTCCCATGCTTCAGTGTCGAAATAGTCGGGTTTCCACATGGTCGCGACCACGGCGTCCCAGGTGATATCGTCAATGCCGCCACTCGCAACATATTGTGAGAAGACATTCCAGCAGGCATTGATTTTTTCGCCCAGGAGATAACCGTACCAATACCCCATTTCCGCGCGCGTGCCGCCGACCTGAACCAGCGTAATGGCATCCCCGCCGTCACGCACCGTCTCCACCGCGCCCCATCCACCGGGCGGCGCCGCAAGAACCGAAGTGCCGGATAACAACAGCCCCATCAGCAGAAGACTTGATGCCGTGCGCATGATATGTTTCCTCCAGGTCTTATTCCGTCTTCATTCGGATGCATTCTTGATGCGAGGGCACGCGAAATGCCCCGGCATTCGTGTTGTGTTGGCATGCAAATCCGCGTTGCTGGATTCCCGCTTTCGCGGGAATGACGTGCTCAAACAAGGGGCGTTGCGAAATTCGTCATTCCCGCGCAAGCGGGAATCCAGAACATTCCGTGATGCTGTGGAATCGCTTGTCATTGTTGGACATCGCATCGCTGTGGTCTTCCTTAACCGAACACGACTGAACGCTCAGACGTTTTTTGGCGCATGCGCCAGAACCCAGTCTCGAATCCCGGTGATCACGGTTTCTTTGTCCAGATCGTTCCACAGTTCATGATAACCGTTTTCGTAAATCTTCAGGTATTTGTCGGTGGATGCGCAACCCTCATACAGCATTTGACTCCCGGCGGACGGGACGATGCGGTCTGCGCCGCCGTGAATAATATACGCCGGTTCGGTGATTCGATCGAACGCTTGCCGCGCTGCGCGGATGGCGGCGTTGAACTGCGCGCCAGTGCGGGCATGAACTTTCCCGTGATAAGCCAGCGGATCGGCATCCGCCGCGGCCACCACTTCCGGGTCGCGGGACAGGCCGGCAGTGTCCACGCCGCCCACCGGCAGCCACGGCGCGATTTTGCCCAACACATCGGCGAGGGCAAGAAGAAACGCGGGCACATCATCGTTGAACGCGAGAAATGGACTGCTGAAGAGCAGTCCCTGCGTTTCAGGACGGCGCGTCTGTACATACCGCGTCAGCACCATCCCCCCCATGCTGTGTCCCATGAAAAACGGGCGATGTCCGGCAAAGCGCGGGCGGACATGATCGAGGAACGCATCCAGATCATCCAGAAGCACATTGAAATCATGGATATATGCACGCTTCCCCGGCGACTGCCCGAAGCCGCGCTGGTCGTAACTGTGCACATCAATGCCGGCATCGTTGAATACCCTGCCCACATGATCGTAGCGCCCGCAGTATTCGCCGTAGCCGTGAATGAGCACCAGGTGCGCCGTCGGTGTGCCCTCCGGTGCCCAGCGCCGCGCAAACAGTTCCGCCCCGTCTTTCGCCTTGAAGAAGTTTTCCTGGATCGCCATGGCCTGCTCCCTCTCAAGTTTCTACGGAAACTATAGCAGACTGGAAAAGATTCTCAAAGTTCAGACAGTTTTTGATTCTACTAGAGATAAAAACGTACAATCTGTTCAACTCTTCAGGAATCTTATCTATGTCCTCCCCTCATACCAGAACCAAGAAACGCACGCATTATGCCCCGTGGGTGATGAAAATGGGGCAGTTGCTGTTGCGCCTGCAGGGGTGGCAATGGATAGGACAGCATCCGGGGGTGAAGAAATGCGTGGTTGTCTGCGCACCGCACCGCAGCAATTGGGATGCGTGGTACACGTTGCTGGCGTCGTTTGCGCTGGGCATTCCCGCGGTGATGATGATAAAGGACACCTTGTTTTTCTGGCCGCTGGGCGTCTTGCTGCGGTGGCTGGGCGGCATGCCGGTAAACCGACGGGCGCGCGCCAGCGCGGTGGACCAGGTGGTGCAGATGTTCAACGAAAGCGAACAACTGTACCTGGTGATTACGCCGGAGGGGACGCGCAAGGAAGTCACATACTGGAAGAGTGGGTTCTATTGGATCGCATTGGGTGCGGGCGTGGATATTCTTCTGGGCATTATCAACTATCAGCGCAAGACGGTCGGCGTCGGGCCTCTGATCCAGGTGACCGGGGATATCGAGGCGGATTTTGCGAGGATTCAGGAATTTTTTCAGCGGGAAGGCGGGTTTACGCCTATGCTGAAACCGGTGGATACCGAAAAAGAAAGCCCCGCGCCGAACGATAGCCCGCCCATTGCCGCTGAATGATTGCGGACATTCTCCTTGCCTGGGTGCGGATTGTGGGGTACACTTCCTACAGGTTGCAGGCAGGTTGAAGTCGTTGTGATTCATCAAACAACAGCGCAGGAACACCACCACATGACGTCGGTGTGCGAACGAATTGGATTGCCGCATCGGCGCGGTCTTTTTCTCCCGTTCGTTGTGCTTCTGGTTGCGCTCTGTTTCGCGCATGCTCACGCCGCATCCTCCGAGGAATCTGAAGCGGCGCGGCTCGCGGAAATCGGATATTCCCCGGATGAGTACCTGCTGCTGCTGGAATGGAATGAACGCGCGGCGAACGGTCGCCTGGTGTATGGATTCCGGGTCGCTCCACGCGACACCCTGATTCCATTTGATTGTTATCTTTCCGATGCAGGGGATTGGCTTGACGATGCGGCGCTGACGGCGCTGGGCATCGAGGCCAAAGATTGGGACGCACCGCCGGTCATGCGGGCGACGGAAAGGAAACCCGGACTGCCGGTCAAACAGGCGCCCCAAAGAATTGCTCCGAAAAGTTTGGGCCTGTCCGTGCCGGAACTGGTGCTCCCGCCAGTTGACATGGTCGGGATTCTTGAGGAAGATGGGGAAGTCAAAGCGCCGTTACGCATTGGCGTGTTTCAGGATATTCCGGGGGGCATTGCGGTTCGGGGAAAAATGGCCGACTACGCCGAATGGCGGACGCTTGTGGACGGGGTGCGCGTGTGGGCCATGTCTATTCGTTCTCCGGAAGCCAGAGGCATTCGCGTGCATTATGAGGTGCTCAGGCTGCCGTCGGGGGGATATGTCATCGTTTACAACGATAGCGATCCGGATGAAATGTATGGCCCCTTTGCGAGCCAAGACGATTTCTGGGTCCCAACCTGTTTCGGTGAAGCGGTCACCATCGAATGCGTAGTGGCATCCGATGCAAAGATAGACGAAGTGCACATTGTCATTGACCGTCTCGCCCACAATTACCTGGACCTCCCGATTAAAGCGGCGGGGCCATGTAATCTTGATGTGACGTGCTATCCGGACTGGGCGGGCGCTGCGCTGGGCGTGGGCGGCATCGGCAGCATCGGCGCGGCCGGATCGCTCTGGTGCACAGGCAGCCTGCTGGCGGATGGCAATCCCATCACTTTCACCCCCTATTTCCTGACAGCGAATCATTGCGTCGGCAACGCATCCAAGGCCAGTACGATTGAGGTGTACTGGCTTTATCAGACCGACATCTGTAACGGGACCCCGCCGTCGCCGGTGAGCGTTCCGCGCACGACGGGCGGCGCGGATTATCTTGCGGGCAGTCCGAACACGACCGGCAATGATTTTTCCCTCCTCCGACTGCGCAATGATCCGCCCGCCGGCTTGACCTATCTTGGCTTTGCCACGGGGCTGGTGGCGATCGGATGGGAAGCGGTGTGCATTCATCATCCGAGCAGCGACTTCAAGCGCATTTCCTTTGGAACGATTACGGACGACGGCAGTCCCAGCAGCAATTATGTGCCCCTCAAGCCCTTGGACCGGTACCACGAGGTATTGTGGCATGCCGGAACGACGGAAGGAGGATCATCCGGCAGCCCGTTGTTTCTGGAAAGCACCCAGATGATCATCGGGCAGTTGTGGGGCGGCCGCGCGTCATGCAGCCGACCGGAAGAACCGGACTACTACGGGCGATTCGATATCACCTATCCGCTGGTGAAGGCATGGCTCGACGTGCCGTTAAGTCCTTACGACCTGGATCGGTCGGGAACGGTGGATGCGCGCGACGTGCAGTTGGCGCTGGATGCCGCGCTGTTGCGGCAGGATGTGCCGCAGGCGGATGTGGATGGGTCGGGCCGGGCGGATGCAACCGATGTGCAGTTGGTAATTATCGCCATGATTACGGGAAGCGCCGCATGAAAAATCCAGGGATGGCCGCCATTGCTGCTTCGGCATTGCTCTTTGCGTTGGCCGGGGCATCACATCAAGCCGCCGGAGATGCCAGTGCTCCACAAGCGCCTTCACGCCGGATTGAAATAAGCAAAGCCGACGTTCATCGTGTTCCCATCATTCCACAGCCGTTTGGGCCGCGCATGGGCATCGCACCGTCGGTGCGGGTGGACCTCCCGCCGCTGGTCTTGGACAAGATTCGGGAGGAGGACGTGGCGCTGGCGTCGCTTGAAAAAAGCATGATGCGCATCGGGGTGTTTCAGGAGATTCCGGGAGGCGTTATCGTCTCCGGGGATGCCACATCGCATGGCTTTTGGATACCGCTTGACGATGGCGGCTATTTGTGGTCTGTGCTCATCCATGCGCCGGGCGCGGTCGGGCAGAGGGTGGAATTTTCGGCGCTTACAGTGCCCCAAGACGTTAAACTCCGATTATATAACTTCAATCAGCCCCTGGAATGCTACGATCCGCTTGCCCAAGAAACAGCATCGCCCCCTGTCCTCTGGACGCCGACCTGTTTCGGGGAAGAAATCGTGGTTGAATGTTATGCTCCGACAAGAGACGGCCTTGATGGGATTCATTTTCGGATTGAACGCATCGCGCACATCTATCAATCCGCGTCTGATATTGTGGAGAAGGGTACGGCGGGGCCGTGCAACATAGACGTGACGTGTCATCCGGGGTGGGCGGACGCGGCATTGGCGGTCGGCGGGTTGGGGACCATCGGCAATCTCGGGGTTTTCTTCTGCACCTGCGCGCTGATTGCGCATTCCCAGGATTGCACCGAAGTGCCGTATGTGCTCACCGCCAACCATTGCGTTCGTCAACAGACCGGCAGTTACGGCGCGGAATATGTCGAGTTCTACTGGCGCTACCAGACGCCGACCTGCAACGGGACGCCGCCATCCCCCGCCAGCGTGCCGCGTACGACGGGCGGCGCGGATTTTCTTGCGGGACTCGCCGGGCGCGCGGATACGGGCGGCGGCAATGACTTCACCTTTATGCGCATGCGCAATCTTCCCCCAACAGGACTGACGTATCTCGGATGGACCACAGCGACCGTTCCGGTCGGCGCGGATGTCACCTGCATTCACCATCCGCGAGGCGACTTCAAGCGGATCAGTTTTGGGGCGAAGACCAACATTTCGAACGCATATCCGCAGTTCTATCACGAGGTCGTTTGGAGCGACGGCACAACGGAGCCTGGGTCTTCCGGCAGTCCCCTGATGCTTGCCTCCACCCAACAGATTATCGGACAACTCTGGGGCGGCGGCGCTTCCTGTGCTGCGCCGGACGCGCCGGACTACTATGGACGATTCGATGTCACGTACAACTATGTTTCGGCATATCTTGATCCCGGCCCGGCGATGGTGGGTTTTTCTGAAGCCGCTTTTGATGTGCTTGAAAATGAGGGTTCAGCGACCATCACCGTGGCGCTTAGTGCTCCCAGCGCGGGCGGCGTCTCTGTGGACTATGCGACCACCGGCGGCAGCGCCGCGTCCGGCGTGGATTTTGCGCCCGCGTCCGGTACGCTGCAATTTCCTCGGGGGGAACGCTATGCGTCGTTTGAAGTGACCATTCTTGATGACGACGACTACACCGGGGATAGAAGCGTGATTCTTACGCTGTCCAATTCGCCGTGTCCCCAACTTGATCCTGGCGCTTCGGTGGCGGTGCTCACCATTCTGGAAGATGACCCGGAACCGCAGGAAGAGGAGGAGATGCCTTTTTTGATGTTGCCGTGGTTTGCTGGGGTTGACAAGGACTGACACGGACAAACACGGACTTACACAGACAATATGAGGAAAACATGGGGACGATGCACAGCATAAAGGAGGCGCTCCCGCCCTGGGAGCGCCCCAAACCATGCCATAGGCATCGGACTATTTGTTTTCCTGGAGTTTCTTCGCGGTGGCAATGCTGCCGATGTATTTGTCCAGTCCGATCATGTAATCGTTGATGGGATTGCCCTTGCCGGTCTGGCGGGTGCGCCTTTTGATCCAGGCGTTCATGCGCGCCCGAAGCAATTCCACGATGGCCGGTTCCTTATCCGCGAGATTTTTCGATTCCAGCGGGTCTTCGACCAGATTATAAAGTTCTACGGGCGGCTTGCCGTGGAAATCGGGTTCCAGCGCCTCCCAGAACTTCCATATCGGCGTGCGCCACCCGTGCTTGCGCATCCAGGTGCATTCGGTGATATAGAACTCCGACCGGGGGCTTTCTTCGGTGTTGCTGAAATATGGCTTGAGCGAAACGCCGTCGCATTTGACGCCCTTGGCGAAACTGCGCAGGCCGCACGCATCCAATATGGTCGGAATGAGATCCTGGTGGAATGAATACGCCTTGGTGCGCACGCCCTGCGGCACCTTACCCGGCCAATAATAGATGAGCGGGACGACCAGGGTCGGCTCGTAGAGACCGTGATGGTCGAAAAACACATCGTGGTCGTATAGAGTTTCGCCGTGGTCTCCGGTGATCACAATCAGGGTGTTTTCCGCGCAGTCCAGTTCTTCCAGTCGCGTGATGAGGCGCTGACAACAAGCGTCCATGTAGGCGATCTCACCGTCATACTGCGCAATGACGTAATCCTTGTCGCGGATGCCGGGCGGCATCCAGGACTTGTGGAAATCCGCGAAGGGCTTGAAATCAAAGACCGGCTTCATCGTGTTCGGAAGTTTCTTGTCGCAGGGGTCCTTGGAGTAGAACATGGTGTCATAGGGCGCGGGAGGCAGATACGGCGCGTGGGGGTCCATGTGCCGGAGGAAGAGCATCCATGGCTTGCCCGACTTGTGCAGTCGTTCCATTTCGGGGATGGTGACAGTGTTCAGGTTCTCGGCCTTGCGCGCGGGGCGTTCCTCCCAGGATGGCCACCCCTCGAAATTGAGGTAGTTGTCGAAGCCGCGATAGAAGCCTTTGTCGAAACCGACCACCGTGCTCTTGTACCCCGCCTTGCGCAGAATCTCCGGCAGTGTGGGCTGTTTGGGATCGAGCGGCCCCTTGGGTGAGAGCGAGACCATCTGGTGGCTGATGACGTCGCGCCCGGTGAGCATGCTCGAATACGCCGGAGTGGTGGGAATATAAGGACTGAACCCGTTTTCAAACAGGGTTCCCTTGGCCGCGAGTTGATCAAAATACGGGGTGGTCAGGCGATGATAGCCGTAGCAACTCATATGGTCGCGCCGGATGCTGTCAATCGCGAAAATCAGGATGTTGGGGAAACGCTTGGCCATTTCGGTCTCCTTGATGCTTGTTATCGC
>CAZLII010000165.1:0-8382 GCA_964559065.1 uncultured Nitrospirales bacterium
AGATCAACATAATAGAAGGCTTTTCTCAGCGCCAAGAATATTTTGGACAGCACTGTATTTGAATATTTTGCCGTTGGCAGGCATTCAGAAAATCTGCACCACGTGTTCCAACGCAGCCAGTTGCCAGGTCTTCGCGCCGTCGGGAGACATCATCAAGGCGCGGCGGCTTCCCCGGTGGTCGGTTCGGTAGAACCAATAGGTGGACCAGTAGTCGTAGCCGAGGAAGAGCCTCCCTTGATGGTCAATGGTGAGCCGGTGGTAGAAGACGCTGTACTCGGAGAAGGGCGGGATGATGAGGGGCCGCGCCTCCGACCAGGGTTCATCGGATCGCTTGGACATGTGGGCCAGCGTGGCGTAGAGGCTGGCGGGGAAGTAATCGCGATCGTCGCGCCACAGCCGAAAGACGACATGAAGCACATCGTTCTTGTCGCAGACGAGTCCGATATAGGTCTGGCGCAGGCCGGGACCGATGTCTTCGGGTTCGGTCCAGCCGCCGCCCGCGTCATTGGGCTGTAGCGAGCGCGCGTACTTGAAGGTGCGGCCATGGGTGCCGACGAGTACGTGCAGATATCCCCGGCTGTCCATGGTGATGCACGGCGTGTTGTGCACATCGTTGGCGGGCGGGCCATAGCCCACGAGCGCCGGGGCGCCCAGGGTTTTCGCATTGCGGTCATAGGTGACGACAAAGGTGGGGACGCCGGGCACTTTTTCCTCCGGGTCGGTGGCTTCCGCCCACGTCACGTGCACCTTTCCGTCGCGGGACACCACGGAGGACGGAATGCCCGAATGCGCCGAGAAGCCGATGCACATGTTTGAAATCAGCACGGGATCGGCGACGGTGATCGCGCCGTCCGCGCCGCGTTCCGGCAACAGCAGGTCCAGGTCGTTCAGCCGCCGCCAGATGAGGTTCGGGTCCCGCGCGGTCAGCGTGTATCGCACCAGCGGCGGCGGCCCCTCCGGCGTGTTGTGTCCAGAGAACTGCTCGATGTCAAATGCGCCGCGTCCGGGTAGCGCACACGCGCGAAATGCTGACGCGCCGGCATCCGAATAGAGCAGCGCCGTTTTTCCCCCGACCTCGCCGATCAGATACGCGTTATTGGCCGTATCGAAAGCGACCTTTGAGGAGCGCGTGCGGAACGGCGCCGGCGTGCCGTCCTGTTGCGCTGCCTCGCGCAATTCAACCCAGTCATTGTCCCGCCAGGTGAAAACGCCGCGCGGCGAAGCAATGAAGGGGCTGCCGGTCCCGTCAAAATAGACCTGATTGTCCAGGGGGTATTGGGGTAAATAACCGAATTGCTCGTTTTCGTGGCGGTAGGGTTTCAACACCAGCGGAAGTTCGAGGGGTTCAGCGGCGGGGGCGACGCCCCGGCGCAATAACAGGGTTGCATAGGTGGAAAGATCGGAGGTATCCAGCGGGGTGGCGCGGACATGTCCCGTCCACGCATCGCCTGTTTCAGGAACGGTGAAATGGAGCGCCACCGTCGCGGATTCTCCCGGCGGCACGGTGAGTTCGCGGTCCTTGAGTTCCAGGTCCCAGGGCTGGTCCGGAAACTCAAGGCTCAGGGCATAGCGCCTTTCCACGAAGGCGTTGTTGTGCACTTCAAACGTCGCCGTCCCGTGTTCCCCGGCATTTGCATAGACGTTCCGGCTGTATGGGGTAATCAACCACCGATTCTCATGAAACGGAAACCATGACGCCGCGTGCGGCGTCCAGAGCGACAGATTCGGGTAATCACAGCCATCGGGCCACCGCGTCAACCCATCAACATGCACCACCGCCTGAAACACGGGCAGATGCAGTCGCCACGGCGCATTGCTGCGGCTGAGATCGACGGGAATTTCGGTGCGCGCCGCGCCCGTGTCATCCGGTTGCAACGTCGCGATCAGCCCGTTCGCCGCGTCGTGGAGCGTCACCGGCGCGCCGGATGGCGGAAGACCGCTGACTTCAACCGCGAACGCGCGCCGTTCCGGCAGGAACCAGATGTCACCCGAAGCATCCGGACTCAGCAACACCAGCGGTTCCTCGTGCGGCGCATCGCGGTGCCCGCGCGACGTCTCCACCAGGTATCGCGGGCAATTGCTGCGGAAGCCCCACGCGATATGCTCCCCATAGCGGTCCTCCGACACCGTGATGTTCAGGCCGTAGATGCCTTTGCGCGGGACCATTGCGCTCAGGCGCACCCGCCCGTTCCCCTCCAGATATTCATCGCCGATCACCGCGCGGTCCGGCCCGACCAGAATCGCCCGAAGAATGGTGTTCCGCCGCGTTGTGTGAATGTCGCGCTTCTCCACCTCCACCCAGAATTCCCCCGGCTCCGCGAGAAAATACACGCCCCCGCAGCCGCCGAATTGGAGCAGGGGTGGTTCCGGCCCGTTGTGGGCTGCATTACGCTGCTGCTCAGCCGCAATGCGACACTGGAAAATCACGACAATTGATAGGAGACTATAGGCCAGAAAGGGAAAATTCTTCATGATATTTGCACCGCTTTATTTTTGTTCCTGCATCCATTGAATTCGTGATCGTTCAAGAAAGTTCACGGGAAACTATGCCCAATGTTTGCGGCCAATTCAATGACTGCATGAATTGTTGTTGGATTCCCGCATTGAAACCTTCGCTTTTTTCTGGACCCCCGCTTTCGCGGGGGTGACAAATCCTGGGACAACAGAATCGTTACATGATACACAGCAAAATGGAGACTGACACAAGCGAGCGAGTCCCCGAGCGAGACGTGTCTGTCCCCTTTTTGCGTTAAACCGACAGACCCCTGTGCGGGAATGACGAGTTTGGTAAAACGCCTCATTTTAGCGCGTCATATCCGAATACGCGGGACTTCAGCAATGAAGAACCACTTGCTGCGGACGGCATTACCACGGCCCGCCACATTTGACGTTTCCCATCATGGAATGGCATGGTAATGGCAACAGCAAATGACAGGAGTCTTGGAAATGAAATCCAGGAATGCATTCACCGCCGTGATCAAGCGCGATGGGCCTTGGTGGATAGGATGGATAGAGGAAATTCCGGGGGTCAATTCACAGGGGGCAACGCGCGAAGAATTGCTTGCCAATCTGCGTTCGGCGCTTGACGAAGCGATCGAGATGAACCGCAACGAGGCATTGGCGGCAGCCTCGGGCGACTATACGGAAGAAAGCATCGCCTTGTGAAACGGCAGGCGTTTCTCGCCCATTTGCTTGCGCACGGCTGCAGGCTGGTGCGCGAAGGCGCAAAGCATTCCTGGTATGTGAACCCCGTCGAAAACCGACGTTCTTCGGTTCCCCGCCACAAAGAGGTCAGCGACAATCTTGTGCTGAAAATCTGCAAAGATCTCGGCATACCCCGTCCATAACGATGGGGTGAAACTGCGGGGCGGCGCCCCTATTGCGCCCCCATGTTGCACAGCCTTTCACTGTGCCAGGTGCTCGATGAGAATCTTCAAACCGATCAGGATCAGGATGAGTCCGCCGAGGATTTCGATGCGTTTGCCGAAGCGGCTGCCGAGGCGGCTGCCGATGAGCATGCCGATCATGGTGACGAGTCCGGTGACCACGCCGATGATGACGACGGCGGACCAGATATGCACGTCGAGCACGGCGAAACTGATGCCCACGGCGAGCGCGTCAATGCTGGTGGCGAAGGACAGGACAATGAGGCTCAGGCCGCGTGTGGGGTCGGCGGTCTGGGATGCGTCTTCTTCGGAACCGAAGGCCCCCGCGATGGCCTTGATGCCGATGAAGGAGAGCAGGCCGAACGCCACCCAGTGGTCCCAGGCCTTGATCCACTGTTCAAAGGACAATCCCGCGCCCCAGCCGATGATCGGCATGATCATCTGGAACATGCCGAAATGGAAGGCGAAGCGGAAAATCTGCCGGGGAGACGCTCCGCCCAGCATGACGCTGGCGGCAATGGCCACCGCGAAGGTGTCCATCGCCAAGCCCAGGGCGACGGCGATAATCATGGGCAGGCTCATCGAAGAAACCCCGGTGGTTCTGGTGAAGGAGATAGCGTTTACGCAGCCATTTTAAGCAAAGACACAGTGGTTTCTAAAGGATATCAGGGACAGCAGGGACTCATGGACAGCAGGGACAACAGGGACGGCAGGGAAAGAAAGAACCAACAGACCATAATCGGCGCAAGGAACGCGAAGCACCCTACGGTCGCTGAGGAAAATCCGGGCAGAAGCGTGTTGCGCCGTTTGAATGAAATGATTCCATGATCTGAATCTGGTCCGATCCTGTTTCCCGTTCTTCAGCGGATGCGTTGCACGGGGCGGCCCTGGTACACGAGTTGATCGCCACGGATTTCACACGCGATGGTCTGGGTCTGGCCGAATGCGCTGATGGTGGCGGTCACCTGTCGTCCCGCCACGCGCCAGTTGCCGGTGATCTGCCCGACCATGGGATGCGTGGCGACCAGTTGACCGCCCGGCTCAAGAAAGATCTGCACCGTGCCGTAGGGGGTATTCACCTGCCAGCCTGTGCCCGCCAGGGTGTTGGCGTCAAATTGAAACGGCGCGGCGGGCCGCGGCGGGGGCGTATATGCAGGCTGTTGCGCCTGTGGCGGCGGGGCCTGCGGTGCAGGTGTCGGGGGCGCCGTCGGTGTGTTTGCCGGCGCTTCGAGCGCGGATGATTCCTGCGGCGCGGGTGGCGGTGCGCCTGCCAGTCCGGCGATCAACGGCATCGCCAGCGCCAGCGCCAGCACTGCCGCAAAAATAATCAACACTTTCTTGTTCATGGTAACTTGCCTTTCCGGCGATGCGTGGGAGCATCGCCAAAGGCCGCAACCGCGCCGCGCCTGGCGCGAGACAATGCGCGGTTCGCATCCGAAAACGGAGGTCAGCGAACCCTTTTGATTTCAACATCGCCGGCAAAGATGCGTTCGCCGATGATCTCGCAGGCTATCTCGTTCTTTTTTCCCTGGAATTCCACCGACGCGATCAGTTTTGCGCCGTTCACCGACCAGTTGCCCGTCAGCGTGTCCGTGCCGATCATCTGGCGCGCAATGGGCGCGAACATCGCGGGCACCGTCGCCACGGCCTGCCCGCCGGAATTCAGCGTGATCGTGACGGCCACCGGCAAATCCTTGGTCTTCACTTCCCATGCGGTGCCGACGAGGTTGCTCGAATTCCACTTCGGTGGCTCCGGGGGCGGCTTTTCCACCGGCTGTGACGACGCGCCGCCCATGCCACCAGCCAATTGGCCCGCAATCGGCAATATAACCAGCACCGCCAACACGACGCCGAACCCGATCAGCAGTTTCTTGTTCACTGCAAAGTGTCTCCTTGCAACGGATGAAATTCCCAATGATGCCGCGTCACAATTTAATTGACGCGGACCCATAGCGTACCCTCTTCGCGGGAATGGGGTCAACTTCGTGCCAACCTCGGGCATTTGCCAACGGAACGGTCAATCAGCCGTTTCGTTTCAGGAACTCGATGAGGATGGGGTTGACGGTCTCCGGAACCTCGTAGTTCACCGTGTGATCGGCCCCGGCGACGGCGTGAAATTCGATGTGGGGTATCGCCTCAATGACCTGCGCATGGTGGGCAAAGGGCACCACATGGTCCTGGTTGCCCCAGATGAGCAGGCCGGGATGCGGCTTCTGTCCGGCGCGCGCATATACCGGACGGAGCGTAAGCAGCGGGTTGTGGCGCAGCGTGGACAGGAGCGCGCGCTTGTAGCCCTTGTACCGCATGGGCTCGGTGTAGAGCGCGACAAAGGCGGCGGCTTCGTCGGGATTGCCCTGAAAAGGCCGCGCGATGTTCCGGGTCAGGGTATGGTCGCCCATGAGTTTCAGCAGCCATTCGCCGAAGAGGGGCCATTGCACCGCGTTGTAGCGCAGCGGCACGTCCACGGGGAAGCCCGCCGGCGCGATGAGCGCGTAGCGCCGCACGCGATCCGGATGCCTGTCGAGGAAGTGCATGGTGATCGCCCCGCCCATGGACAGCCCCACGAGATCCACCGGACCGGCCACGCCGAGCGTATCGAGCAACTCAACCAGTTGCCGATCAAAGAGGTCCGCATCGTAGCGGATGCGCGGACGGTCGGAATAGCCGCGCCCATAGAGGTCATAGCGCAGCACCCGTAGACCGGCGTCCGCCATCTCGCCGGTCTGCCGGTCCCATATGAACGCTCCCCCGGAAAAGCCATGCACCAGCACGACCACCGGCCCGTCTTCCGGCCCGGCCCATTCATAGTGTGTGATGCCATCGGACAGCCGGATGAAATGCCGGTCCGGCATCGTCGCGCGCAGCGCGTCATCCAGCACAGTTGTCTCCATGTCCCCCACGACAAAGGGATACGCCCCCGCCACCGCCAGCAGCACGATGAGCGCCGCCGCCGTCCCGACCAGAATCTTCCCGCGCCTGCGCATATTTTCCCCCGTGTTTTCAATTGTGATGCATCATAGCATACCGCGGCGTCCAAAACGTCGGCGCAAGGAATGCCCATTTCGCAAATGCCGGTGTCCCTGAAAACAGAAAACCGGCGCACCGGTACTCAGACCGGACCCGCCGTGCATTGTTATGGTAGCGGCGGACGGGATCGAACCGCCGACACGCGGATTATGATTCCGCTGCTCTACCAACTGAGCTACGCCGCCGCTGGGAAGATGATCATAGCAAACGGGAACCGTTTTGTCCAGTTTTTCCCGACGCTTTTCGGGCAAAGCGCGTCAGTGGGGGCGCCCGGTTCAACAGGGTCAAGGGTGCGGAATGGATGGGCAGGTCGGCTGCGTCATGCGCCTGACGTGGTTGTACGGCGCGGGGGGCGTTTCCTATAATCGAAGGACAAGTGTTTAACCACAGGCGCGGATGCGGCGGCCAGTCCGCCGAAAGGAGAGGAAGCCATGAGCAATTTCAAGTTGGGGTTTATCGGGGCGGGGTTCATCGCAAAATTCCAGGCCAAGGCGTTGAAGGGCGTGCGGGATGTCAGCCTGGCCGGGGTCCATGCGCTGAAGGGCGCGGAGGAACTCGCCGCGACGGCGAATGAGACGGGCGTGGGGCCGTGCAAGGTGTATCCGGATGTGGCGGAGTTGTGCAAGCATGTGGACGCCGTGGCGATTTTCGCGCCGAATTACGCGCGCATCGAACTGATGGAGCAAATCCGCGACGCGGTAAAGGCCGGCGCGGGCATCAAGGGCATCATCTGCGAGAAGCCCCTGGGCCGGACCGTGGCCGAGGCGCAGCGGCTGGTGGACATCGCCGGGGAAACGGGCCTGCCGACCGCCTATTTCGAGAACCAGATTCACATGAAGGGCATCCATGCGCAGATGCAGCAGTTGTTGCCGCAGCAGCGGGCGATGGGCCCGCTGGGGCTGGCGCGCAGCGCCGAGGAACACAGCGGACCGCATGAGGGTTGGTTCTGGGACCCCACGCGCCAGGGCGGCGGCGTGCTCTGCGACATGGGCTGCCACAGCATCGCCTGCTGTTGGTTTGTGCTGACGCCCGCCGGCAAGCCGGTGACTTTCCTGGAGCCGGTGGACGTGTCGGCGGAGACCGCACTGCTGAAGTGGGGGCTGCCGCTGTGGCGCAAGCGCCTGCTCGACCGCATGGGCGTGGACTACGGCAAGACGCCCGCCGAGGACTTCGCCACCGGCATCGTCTCCTTCCGCAACCCGGAGACCGGCCAGATCGTTAAGGGCCAGTTCACCAATTCCTGGATGTACGACAAGCAGGGCCTGCGGCTCATGATGGACGGCTTGGGGCCGGGCTACGCCTTCGAGTTCAACTCGCTCCAGTCCTCGCTCCAAATCTTTATCGGCGATGACGCCGCTGAGGCGGTCGCCGATGCGGAAGCCGCGCTCGAAAAGTCCACCGCATCCCGCGGACTGCTCATCGTCGAGCCGAACGAGGCCGACCTCTACGGCTATGTGGACGAGATCGAAGACGCCGTCGCCGCATTCAAGCAGGGCAGGGACGGCTTCCTCAACTTCGCTTATGGCCTCGAAATCACCAAACTCTGCCAGGCCGCCTACATGGCCGCCGAACGCGGCGCCCGCATTGACCTGACCGACAAGAAAATCCAGCAGGAATTGAAAACCTACACCTCCCTCATCGCCCAGGGACGCGGCGCGGAGGTGCTCCAGAAATAGATTGTTCAACTTCTGATAAACAGACGCATAGACTTTGTTGTGGCCGGTCTCCCGACCGCGCCACATCCCCGACCGAAGGTCTCCAGAAGGTTGGGTGAGTGAAGCGAAGCGGAACCCACCACGGTCGCCGATGCCATCCGTGGTGGGTTTCGTTGCGCTTGGCTCCATTTCACACACTCTACGTGAATATAGAAACCCACAGCCGCACAGGGCGACTCCCCAAGTGGAATATTTTGATTGTCGCGACTCTTTGATAATGTCACACTGTAGACTCGTTAGAAATGTCACACTGG
>CAZLII010000166.1:0-8362 GCA_964559065.1 uncultured Nitrospirales bacterium
GTTCAATGATGGGCGCCATGTAAGGACCGGCGCTTCTGCGATGCGCATCATAGCCGGCGGCAATGCGATCGTAGTCCACGTCCATGGCTGTGGTCCGTCCGGAAAGGCGCGCCTTTGGCGCCCGCTCAGTCCTGATCGAAGGAAACCCTCTTGCCGATGTAATCCGCCACTTCCTCCATAGGCACGCGGATTTGCTCCATGCTGTCGCGCTCGCGGATGGTCACCGTGCCGTTTTCCTTGGTTTCAAAATCAACGCAGATGCCGAACGGCGTTCCGATTTCATCCATGCGGCGGTAGCGGCGGCCGATGGCTCCGGAATGATCATAGACGGTGGAAAACTTTCTGCGCAGTTTCTTTTCCAGTTCCTCGGCGATCTCCGCCAGTCCTTCCTTTTTCACCAGGGGAAACACGCCGGCCTTGATCGGGGCGAGTTTGGGATGGAAACGCATGACGACGCGCTTTTCGCCATTGACCTCGTCCTCGGCATAGGCGTCGCACAGCACCGCCAGCGCGGTGCGATCGACGCCGGCGGAGGGTTCAATCACCGTGGGGATGAACCGCTCATTCTTTTCCTGATCAAAGAATGAGAGGTCCTTCCCGGAATGCTTGGAATGCTGGGTGAGGTCGTAGGTCCCGCGATTGGCCAATCCCTGGAGTTCGCCCCATCCGAAGGGGAACTCATATTCCACGTCCACGGTGCGCTTGGAATAGTGCGCCAGCGATTCCTTGGGATGCTCGTACCAGCGCAGTTTGGATTCGCAGATTCCCAGGCTGACATACCATTTCCAAATATCTTCCTGCCAGCGATCAAACCAGAATTCTTCATCTTCCTCCCGGCAGAAAAACTCGATTTCCATCTGTTCAAATTCGCGGCTACGGAAAATAAAATTGCGCGGATTGACTTCATTGCGAAAACTCTTGCCGACCTGCGCGATGCCGAATGGAATTTTCACGCGCGAGGAAGAATATATTTCTTTGAAATCCACAAAAATGGACTGGCAGGTTTCCGGGCGGAGATAGGTGTCAACTGCAGTGTCATCGCTGACGCCGAGGCGCGTGCGCAGCATGCTGTTGAATGCGCGCGGCTCGGTGAGTTCGCCGCCGCAGTCCGGGCATCTGTCGCCTTCCAGGTGGTCTTCCCGGAAGCGCTTCTTGCATTCCTTGCAGTCCACCAGCATGTCGTGGAAGGCTTCCACATGGCCGCTGGCCACCCACACCTGCGGGTGCATGATGATGCTGGCGTCCAGGCCCACCATGTCGTCGCGCATCTGGACGAAGTGATACCACCAGTCGTCCTTCAGATTGCGCTTCAACTCAACGCCCAGCGGGCCGAAATCCCAGCATCCATTGATGCCGCCGTAGATGCCGCTGGATTGGAAGATGAAACCCTTGCGCTTGCACAGACTGACCAGTTTGTCCACGTTGTTCTCCTGAAAATCAATAAGGCCACCAATTACATTTGACGCACCGACGCATCTGCCTCAATGTCACTCCCGCTTTCGCAGAAATGGCGAATTGGAGCACAGTGAAGTTCCCTACTTTGAGTATTCACTGGAATGCAATGAGGGAGACAGCAACAGATTCTAGCCGCTGAAGCGTTGGAAAGTCAAAGAACCTTAAGATTTCCGATAGTATAAGCGGCAAATAAACTGTTACCAGCGCCAGAAGAAATGCGCCGAAAAACCGCCATCGTCCCCGGCGCCCGGGTTGCCATCAAAGCGGATGGCAATGGCATAGCCGCTGGAGTCTTCATCGAAACCCAGCGCGGGGCATCCGGCAAGAAGGCCGACGCAGGCAAGGGCCAGCACAGTCATTGCGACAATATGCTTGATGCGTTTCACGGTCATAACTCCTCATTCTATTGCGACCGTATGCATATTATACGCCGCAATATTGGGTAAACATATCCTACAGTCGTTTCACGCTGAAGCCGCCTCCAACTTCGATGATCGCGCCGGTGGCGTAATCGAAATAGCCTTCAGCAAGCGCGGCGACGACTTTCCCGACATCTTCCGGCGCGCCCCAGCGCTTTTGAAGCAGCAGGCCGGACTGAATCAGGGCGTCGTATTTTTCACGCACGGCGGCAGTCATGTCAGTGGCGATAATGCCGGGGCGCACGTCATAGACGTTGATGCCGTATTCCGCAAGACGCACCGCGAAATTGGCGGCGGCCATACTGAGGCCCGCTTTGCTGATGCAGTATTCGGCGCGGTTCGGGCTGGCGGTATCGGAAGAAATACTCGTAATGAAGACAATCGCGGGTTTCGGGCGGCCGCCTTCGCGCACCTGGCGGAGCATCTGTTTGGCCACAGCCTGGGTGAAAAACAGGGGTCCGCGCAGGTTGATACCCATGACGCGGTCGTAACTTTCCGGCGCGCAATCGAGTATGTCCATCCGCTGGAGCGGCGCGACGCCCGCATTGTTCACGAGCAGGTCAATCCCCCCAAAACGCTCCAGGGCTTCCTGAATCATGCGGTGATGCTGAGACAGGTCGGCGATGTCACCGGCCACGGGAAGGCATTCCCGGCCCAATTCCTCCACCCGCGCTTTGACCCCGTAATTGCGTTTTTCCGGGTTGGCGGGGTCGCTTCTGGTGGCCGCCGCAATGATGTCAAAGCCGTGCTGCGCGAGTTCCAGGGCAATGCCCCTGCCGATGCCGCGCCCCGCGCCGGTAACGAATGCCACGCCTTTGCTCATGTTCTACCTGTATCCTCTTTGCCTATCGCCGAATAGTCTGCGTTCTTGCCATTATACCGAAGTTGAACCCGGTTTGACATGAAAGCCCCCGGAATGCGACGCTTTCCACGTCATCTGCGGGAAGGCCAAAGGTGTTCTAATGCTGCGTGCCGAGGCGCTCAAGAAGGTTTTTTATACGACGGGGGGGAAGACCGTCGAGGCAGTGCGCAACGCCACATTTTCCGTGTCTGGGGGTGAAGTGTTCGGGTTGCTTGGACCCAACGGCGCGGGAAAGACGACGCTGTTGCGCATGCTCGGCACCATCATCACGCCTACTTCCGGGCATTGCTGGGTGGACGGCGTGCGCACGGACGAGGCCCCTGATGCCATTCGGGCGAACATCGGTTTTCTCTCCGGCAGCACCCGGCTTTACGGCCGTCTGACCGGGCGGGAGGTCTTGCGGTATTTTGGACGCCTGTATTCGATGCCGGAGGAAACAATTCAATCGAGAATTGACACGCTTTCGACAATGCTGAACATGGGCGATTTCCTCGACCGCCGATGCGAGACCCTGTCCACAGGCCAGACGCAGAAGGTGTCCATTGCTCGGGTGATGCTTCACGATCCCAAGGTGTTGATTCTTGACGAGCCGACGTTGGGGTTGGACATTCTGACCAGCAGAACCATTCTCGAATTCATTCTTGATGCGCGCCGGCGGGAGCGCTGCATCGTTTTCTCGACGCATTACATGACGGAAGCGCAGTTGCTGTGTGATCGGCTGGCGCTGATGCACCAGGGCGAAGTCATGGCCATCGGCACCCAGCAGGCCCTGTGCGCCGCGACCGGCACGGAGAATCTGCATGACGCCTTTATTCACATGATAGACGCCCCGGAGCGCGCAACCCCATGAAACTGCGCACCGTCAACACCATCTTCCGCAAGGAAATTCTGGATACGATTCGGGACAAGCGCACCGTGATCATGATGATCGGGCTGCCCATCGTGTTGTATCCGGCGATGTTGCTGATCGGCCTGCAGGCAGCGATTATCCACCATCAGCAACTCGAAGCCGCCGTGTCCCGGATTGCGATCAAAGCGGACACGCCACAGGCGATTGAACTATGGTTTGACGGCATTCCCAAGATGGAGGTGGTGCAATCGGAGGACCCGGAAGGCGATTTGGCGCGAAATGAAGTGGATGCGGTGCTGGTGGTGCGGGGGGATATCGAAAGAATACTGGATGAAGGGCGCACCCTGATTGTCGAGATATTGTATGACATTACCGAATTCGCTTCGCGCGAGGCCGTGGGGCGCCTCGGAGACATGTTGGACACGATGCGCAAGTCGCTGCTTGCTGAACGGTTGGCGCGATCCGGGATCGAGGAACACTATATCCGCCCGGTTGAAATTCGTCGGCGCGATGTGGCCAGTCCCGCAAAAACCACGGGAACGATGCTGGGATTGATTCTTCCCCTGCTGATGGTCTTCATGATCGCCCTGGGCGCATTCTATCCCGCCATTGACCTCACCGCCGGGGAAAAGGAACGCGGCACTTTTGAGACGCTGCTTTCCACGCCCGCGTCCAAGATAGAGATCGTGGCGGGGAAATTCCTCACGGTGTTTTGTCTGGCTATGTTGACGGGGATTCTCAATCTGGCGAGCATGGCCGCCACGTTTGTCTTCATGCTCTCCCAAATATCCGTTCTCCTCGAAGACACGGTTTTGCTGCAAATGCGCCTTCCCTTCGAGGCATTCCTGGTCGTGCTTGTGGTGATTATTCCGCTGGCGTTTTTTATTTCCGCGATGATGATGTCGGTGGCGGTCTTCGCGAGGAGTTTCAAGGAAGCGCAGAACTATATCACGCCATTTCTTGTGGTCATCACGATCCCGGCCGTCATTGCCGGTTTTCCCGGATCGCGCCTCACCACGGCCACGCAATTCGTTCCCATCGCCAATGTTGTGCTGCTGTTCAAAGACTTGATGAAGGGCCATGCAGGCATCGAGCCTGTGTTCGCGGTTTTTCTCAGCAACGCCGTGTACGCCGGGCTTGCGCTGCTTTTCGCCGCATGGCTGTTTCAAAGAGAGGAAGTGGTGCTTTCCGAAGAACGGGGCATCCCGTTGTCTTTTCGGCGATTTTCTTTTCCGCCCCGCCCCACGCTCACGCCTGCATCGGCGCTCGGACTATATGCGATCATTCTGGTCGCCATTTTCTACCTGGGAAGCCTGGCCCAGCAATGGCACATCATTTCCGGACTGCTGATTACGGAATGGGGGCTGATTCTGCTGCCGACCCTGCTCTTGCTCTGGTTTGTCCGTGTGGATTTTAAGGAATCATGCTATTTGTACAGGCTCTCTGGAATGGACGCGGCAGCGAGTATATTGACGGCCTTGTCCTGTCTGGTGCTAACGCTTCATTTTGGGTTCTTGCATAACAAGGTGCTGCCGATTCCGGAAGACTATCATCAGTTTTTCAAAGACTTCTTTGCGCGCGGCGAAACGCCCGGCGGCCTTGTTACGCTCTTGCTCGCGGCGGCGCTTTCTCCCGCCATCTGCGAAGAAATGCTCTTTCGTGGGGCGATGTTGTCGGGAGTGCGCCAGCGCCTGGGGCCTTGGGCGAGCGTATTGTTGATCGCCATATTGTTCGGGCTATTTCACATCAGCATCTATCGCATCGTGCCGACAGCCCTCCTCGGCATCATGCTGGGGTATCTGGTGCTGCGCACAGGTTCCATCTTGTCCGGCATGCTGGCGCATGGACTGGTCAATGCCGCCGCCATTCTCTTGGCGTCGGAGCGCATGCCTTCGCGCCTGATGGAATGGCTGGCGCTGGAACACGTCGAGCAGGAAGGTTTGCCCTGGGAAATACTCGTGATTGCCGGCATCGGCGCCGTCGCCGGCATCGCGCTTATCGAAATTTCCCACGCGCGCAGAACACGAGCAGACAATGTAAACGCAAATCCGGGATAATGCGTCCTCTGTTGCTTCAAATGATTTCGTTCTGGATGATTTGTTGCAGGCTCTGGCGTTTCCTGATCAGAGCAAACGATCCATCGGGTTCCAGCAATGCCTCCGCGCATTCGGGGAAGGAATTATAGTTTTTCGAGGCCATGGAGGCGCAGTAGGCGCCCGCGCCTTCGATAACCACGATGTCGCCGATCCGGGCTTCCATGAGCAGGCGTGGTAGAAGCCCCTCTGGATTGCCGGGTTCCGGGGTGAGGATGTCGCCGCTCTCGCAGCAATGCCCCACAACAAGGTAATGCCTTTGTCCGCGCGGTTCCGGACGCTCGGGAACAACGATGATGGGATGCTGCGCGCCGTACATGCTGGGCCTCGCAATCTCTGTCATGCCGGAATTCACTTTGATGAATGTGTAGCCGTCTTTGCCCGTATCCACGACATCAATGACAGAACACACCAAAGCGCCGGCGTTCGCGGTCAGATAGGTTCCCGGCTCGATTTCAAGATGCAATGCGCGCCCCGTTTTCTGCGCAAACGCCTCGAATTCCGGGCGGATGCGTCGCCCGATTTCCTGCAAGTCCGCGCTGTGCTCCGTAGCCATCCGTGCCACCTTGAAGCCGCCTCCCAGGCTGAGACGCCGCACTTCGGGAAGGCGCTCCGCGATCCCGAGCGACAACTGCGCGCAGTGCAGCCAGATTTCCGGGTCGGTCCCAGAACCGATATGCGTGTGCATGCCGGAAAGACGGAGCGCATGTTTGGAGGCAAACGCCAGGATTGCGTCCGTATGCTCATGCCATATCCCAAAACTGGCGGAGGGACCGCCCACATTCGTGCGGTTGCTGTGCCCTGACCCCAGACCCGGATTGATGCGCACGGAAATCTCTGTTCCTGGAAAAAGACGGCCATAGACTTCCAGTTGATGCAGGGAGCATGCGTTGAATCGCACACCTTTGGCAATCAATGTCTCCAGGTTCTCCGGCAATTCCTGCGCCGTAACCTGGATATGTTCGGGAGGAATCCCCGCCAGCATGGCGCGTTCCGCCTCAAAGCCGCTGCTGGCGTCAATGTGCAGCCCCATCTCAGAAAAAATACGCAACACCGTCGCGGCCGGTAACGCTTTCATCGCGTAGCGCACGGTCAATCCGGACGCATTGGGAAACGCCAGCGCTTCCTGCGCGCACTGTTCCAACGTCCGGCGATCATACACAAAAACCGGTGTGCCGAACTCCCGCCGCGCCGCTCGCGCCTGTTCCTCCGTCATAAATGACAACTGTTCCATAAATCCTGTCCTTATAGAAGTGGGTGTGCGCAGAGGGTATCACGTCGCCGCACACGGTGTCATCTTGGCGGATTGATATGCGCCGGGCGCGTTGTTTGGAAACGCGCATGCGTAAATCCTGGAACATTGCGTCCATTGACATTCTGTGATACATTCGACATTGTGTTGTATGCAAATGAAACTTACATAGATGCCCATTCGTGTTCGGCTAATATCGGAATTTCGTTCTACTGGATTTCCGCTTTCGCGGGAATGACGAGCAAAAACAAGGCGTTTCGCGGAATTCGTCATTCCCGCGGAAGCGGGAATCCAGAATAAATCCTGCAGTCGTTGAATTGGCCTCAATAATTGAGCATAAATACACTATCGAGACTCCCAACCGAGTACGAATGCATAGATGCTAAAAGATAAATGCAATAATCAAATGGCAGTACGGTTTTCATTGGCGCTCCTTCTGGTTTTCATATTGGCGCCGGTTCAGGCAATTTCCTGGGGACCAATCACCCATTTGCATCTGGCGGAACGTGCGTTGGGACTGCATCATCCCGACATTTGGTATGGGGCGGGTTTGCCGGACCTGAACCAGTTTGTTCTCGATAATCCGCAGGCCGCCCAGGCCGTCCGCTATTTGACCCATTATGAGTTTGAACGGCTGCCGGCCTCCATGTTCGCCCACGGTTTCACGACACATAACGAAATATGGGGGACGGACTGGTATTCCCATCAGTATTTTCTTTCAAGACCTTCTGTATTCTCGCGAATCTACTCAACCCGCAAGATCGTGCATCTATCAAATGTGCTGGGCGTCAAACTGGGCGAAGCGGAATTTCTTTTCGAGTTCGCTATCGAATATCTTCTTTATCTCGAAGAGGGCGGGGAAACCGGCAGGAAACTGCTCCTTGGCGCCCTGTTATTCACCCGCGACAAAGAGGAAATGCTGGTAGAGGCATTTGCCGCGCCATTGCAGGAATTATTGCCGGAGATGACCCTGGAAGAGGCGGCGCTTGGCATTCAGGCGGCGGCAAGATTATACCGCACAGCCACGGAGACCTATGGCGCGGTATTCATGCAGCATGAAAATGCAGTAAGAGCGCTTCTCCGAAATATGACAGCCGTGTATTTGGGGTTGGCACCGTCTGTTGCCGAATCCCATTTGGATTATGCCATTGCGCTGTGTCAAGACGACTATCGCGCTGAACTCGACCGTATCATTCGCCTGCTGCGTAGCGATATGCTCGTTCACCTTTCGAACGAATTGCACGGCGTGGCGCTCGGATGCTTCCATCGCCAATCAAATGCACAGCGCTCCAGCGCCTCATCAATGATCCTGCCGACCGCAGTCGTTCTTCTCGCCTGTCTGGGATATCCCATCCGCCGAATTGCGAAATGAACACGCTTGTCAATATGCGTCATGCCAATCGTTCCCTCCATCCGCGGAGAGACCGTTCC
>CAZLII010000167.1:0-8348 GCA_964559065.1 uncultured Nitrospirales bacterium
GGCTTCAACGCGTGGAGAAAGCAAAGAAGGACGCCCAAGGCCGCAAGGACGCTTCTGGAAAGACCGACGCCGTGCGTATCCGGACGGGCGCGCGCGTGCGCCATGCGCGTTTCGGGTCTGGCACCGTACTCTACACCTCCGGTTCGGGCGACAAACTCAAGGCGCGCATCCGCTTCGATACGGGGCGCTCCGCCATGATCCTGGTGCAGGCCGCGCCCCTGGAGATGCTGGAAGGGAAACGAAAGTGAATCTGGAATTCCTGCGTTCGCGCATAGACGAACTCGACCGACAAATGCTGGAACTGCTCTGCGAGCGCGCCAGATGCGCACAGCAAGTCTGGGACATCAAGCGCGGCAACCAAACGCCGGTCTATGTGCCGGAGCGCGAGCGCGAGATTCTCAACCGCCTCGTCGAGGCCAATCAAGGCCCATTCCCCGAGGAAGCCATATGTTCCATTTTCCGAGAGATTATCAGCGCCACGCGCGCGCTGGAAAAAGTTGTCAGCGTCGCCTTTCTTGGCCCGCGCGACACCTTCAGCCACATGGCCGCCCTCAGCGTCTTCGGGGCCGCAGCGGATTATCGCCCGCTCCCCTCCTTCACCGACATCTTCACCGAGGTCGAACGGGGCCGCATTGATTACGGCGTGGTCCCCGTGGAAAGTTCCATGGGCGGTGCGGTCAGCGACATCCTGGACCTCTTCATCACCTCCGACCTCAACATCATCAATGAAGTTCTCATCCGCGTCACCCAGAACCTGCTCGCAAAATGCCCCTTGGAACAGGTGGAGCGCGTCTATTCCAAGGACAACGCCCTCATCCAATGCCGGGGCTGGCTCCGCGCCAACCTGCCCCGCGCCGAACTCATCGAGGTCGCCAGCACCAGCGAAGCGGCCCGCCGCGCCGCCGAAGAACCCACCGCCGCCGCCATCGCCAGCGCCCTCGCCGCGGAAACGTACCACCTCGACATCCTCGCCGCCGGCATCGAAGATGCCCCCCACAACTACACCCGATTCTTCGTCGTCGGACGCCAGAAAACCCGGCCCACCGGCCACGACAAGACCGCCATCCTGCTCTCGATCAAGGACCGGCCCGGCGCCCTCTACCACCTCCTCCTGCCCTTCTACGAAGCCGGCATCAACCTCACCCGCATCGAGTCCAGGCCCTCCAAGCAAAAAGCCTGGGAATACGTCTTCTTCATTGACTTCCTCGGCCACGTCGAAGACCCCAACATCAAGCAGACCCTCGACATCATCACCGAACGCGCCAACATGTTCAAAGTCCTCGGATCATTCCCCAGTTCCGACCGGATTGAATAGATAAACGCCGTCCCTCCATACATTTTGGGGGACGGCGTCTGTTGGCGGTAATGGAAACGCCCGACTATGCTTGGGGTTCGGGGCAGCCGCCGACGAGGCCGCAGAGCAACTCGCGAATGAGCGCGTCCAGCGTGCCGACGATGAAATCCACCAACAGCGTCAGAATTGATTCCCACAGACCTGTGAAATCCATGTGTTTTCTCCTTTGCTTTCCTGACTTTTCCTACCCATACAAACGCATCCCATGCGTCTCTACTCTTTTATACACGCTTCCGGCCAAAACGTTACGCCAATTTCATGGCTTTCCCATTCCGGGGAAATTATTTCCCGTTGCGGTACCGAAGCGATGCCGTCAAAAAAACCTCTCGGTGGTCAATTCCGCCGGATTCCATGGGTTGACGCATTGCATTGGCAATTCCCGTGCCGCTCAATTTCCCATGGGGGGCGATTGTCCATGACACTCCCAGCGAATATCCCTCTTACGCCCACATTATAGGCCATAAACGTTTTTATCGCAATGATTTGGATCGGTCCCAAATTGCCGGACAACAGGCAAGTTTCCCCCGTGGCATGGGCGTCTCGCCCGTGTCCGTAGATGGGATCATGGGCGAGACGCCCATGCCACTTTATCACTTGAATCGTTCAAAATGGTGCGATGCCGGCCAAAAACGAACCATCCCGTAGGCAGCCGCCGGCGTATTCGCAGGGAGCGCATGCGCTTTGGGTATAATGGCCGCCGTGCGCCGACAGGCGGCGCGCCCCAGGATAAGATGCCGATGAGATACCCGATCACGCGCCCGGTGGCGCAGTTGTACCGTCCGGCGGCGACCTTGCGCATTCGGCCGCGCACTGCCGGCAATTACGTGCAGGAATGCAATCATGTCTATGCCGAGGCGCACGGCGTGGGGCTGGTGATGGATGTGTTCCGCCCGGAGGGCGCGTCGAATGGGCTGGGGGTGGTGGATGTGATAAGCGGGGGCTGGCATTCCGACCGGGTCCTGCTCAACAACCATTTGGGACTTGGCGCGATGGACGCGCTTTGCGCGCGGGGCTTTACGGTCTTCGCGGTCTCGCCGGGTTCGGTCACGAAATTCACGGGATTCAATATGGTGCGCCATGTGCAGGAGGCGGTCCGGCACATCAAGGCGCATGCGGCGGATTTTTCCGTGGACCCGAATCGGCTGGGGCTGATCGGCGCGTCTGCGGGCGGCCATCTGGCGGCGCTCGCCGCGCTGGACCCGCTCCCCGCCCACCCGCACAGCCGCGACCTTTTCAGAATGCACGACACAGCGGTGCGCGCTGCGGCCCTGTTTTTTCCGCCGACGGACCTCGTGGACTACGGCGGGCGGGAGTTTGTTTTTTTTGCAGCGGAAGGCCCCCATCTCATACGCCTGCTGGTGGAAGAGGGCGCGCCGCCGCTTGGACCGAAGACCTTTCGCAAATTGCTGGAGGCGTTGTCGCCCGCGCGGCAGGTGCGCGCCGCGCCGCCGCCGTTTCTGTTGATTCATGGCGATGCGGATGTGATTGTACCCGTTTCGCAATCAGAGAAACTGGCGGATGCGGTGCGGGCGGCGGGCGGGACGGCGGACCTGATCATCAAGCCCGGCGGCGGACATCCTTGGCCCGACATCCGCAACGAAATCGAGCGGATGGCGGATTGGCTGGCCGCGCATCTTCAATAGCGCCGCACTTGCCGATTCAGAAAGCATCCCGGTAAAGCGTGATGACCGGTTTCCGGTTCGACGCCATGGTGATGGCCACGACATCGAAGCGGTAGTAGGTGTCGGGTTCCTCGTGGCGCGCGAGGTACATGCGGGCGGCGGCGCGAAGGCGGCGCTGTTTCTGCGGCCCGATGCTGTCTTCCGGAGCGACGGCGTCCTCCGTCGTGCGCGAGCGCACTTCCACGAAGGCGACCGTGTCGCCTTCGCGCGCGATGATGTCAATTTCACAATGGCCGAAGCGCGCGTTCCGCGCCAGGATGGCGTATCCCTGCCGGCGGAGATAGGCGGCGGCCAGGTCTTCGCAGCGCCGCCAGGCGGGCGTGTCACTGCGACGCCACATGGTCCGGAAGGGTTTCCGCGGGCGGGGACGCTTCGCCGGGCGTACGCGGAAAGATGCGGATGTCGCCATAGACATGGTGCTGGTGGGCGCGCACCCGGTCCATGCGGCACAATTCCAGAATGGCCAGCAGGCAGCACACCAACTCGATACGCGACCGGCATTCTCGGCACAGTTCCGTCCACGTAATGCTGCCGCGCGTCTCCAGCGCCTCAGCGATATACACGATCTTCTCGTCCACCGACGCGCCTTCCACGAGCACATGGTGGACCGGCCCCTGACCCAGAAAACGGAGCATGCCGCGAATCGCCTTCACCAGGTCGTAGAGGCTGACTTCCAGGTATTCCTCTTCTTCGGAAGGTTCCAGCATGGGCTTCACCCGGCGACCAAACCAGTCCGAGGCGCGCTCCTGCAGCGCGCCCAGCGCGCGCGCCAAATCGCGGAACTTGCGGTACTCCAGGAGTTTCTCCACCAGTTCCAGGCGCGGATCCTCTTCTTCAATCTCCTCGTCATCCTCGTCCGCTTCCACGGGCAGCAGCATGCGCGCCTTGATCTGGATGAGCGTGGCCGCCATCACGATAAACTCTCCGGCAATGTCCAGGTTCTCATCGCGCATCAGGTCGAGAAAGGAAAGGTATTGCTCCGTGACCTTGAGGATGGGGATGTCGAAGATGTCAATTTCCTGCGAACGGATGAGGTAGAGCAGCACCTCGAAAGGGCCTTCAAACTTGTCCAGTTTCAGGCGCAACGCCTCAGGACTGAACGCATCCGGCTCTTCCCCGGTTTCAACGGCAATCCCCCCGGAATCCAAGTGGGGTTCCGCCGTCGTGTGCCGCGTGATATCGTCGTTGTCAGTCAATGTGTTCCCATCCCGTAGCGCAGGGAGCGTATCTGCATTTTGCAGGCTGAAGCCTGTACTCCAGAACTTGACGCAGGCGCTTCATATGGCTGGATCGTATCCCGAACATTCCCCCCTGCGCAAATAGCGTCCCTTCCCAAGCCAATCGAGATGCGCCAACGGAATTCCCACCTTAAATACAGGGATGCGGCCGCTCATTCTCCGTTTCTGAAATCTGGCATATCGAATCACAAGTGAGGTGGCGGTATATCGAGGTCCCTGCAAATCTTGAAGACAATAGCATTGAACACTTCGCGATGGCGGGGAACAGCAGACACCTTCTTTCGCACAGGATTTAAATACACGGAATGGTTGCCACCTTCGCGGAACAACACACACCCGTGACCGCGCAAGTGGCGGATAAGGTCCACGCGCTTCACACGGTGATCTCGATAGGCTCGCGGATGACGGTGACCCCGCTTAGTTCTTCTTCAGCCAGCGTGCGATTTGCGTCAAGGACCATTTCTACGGCTTCGGCAAGGTTTACGCGCGCCTCTTCGAGTGTTGCGCCTTGCGTGTTGGCGCCGGGCAATTCCTCCACAAACGCAACATATCCTTCCGGCACCTGCCGGAAAACCGCAGTAAAACACATACGTCGCATGGAGTATCCTTTCACACCCACAAACAATATTTTTGACGCTCGTGAGCGTACTATCGGATTATAGCCTGCGCATACTTGATTGCGCAATTACCGGACACCGTTCCCGCCGTTTCCCAAATACCAGAACGAATTGCACACAGACAGGTTTTTCAAGAAAGATCACCCTGTGGACTTTCAAGCAGGCCAACGGCTATGATCCCTCTCCAAACATCCGCCAATCGGATAAGAACCGGATTTTCCGGTGGCGCTATTCCCCATTCCGGGAGGCAAAACGCCTTTCCAGGCAGGAGTCAAACACCGTGTCAAACAAAGAATCCTTTTTTCGGCGTCACAAGATTCTGACCACACTCGGCGTCATTGTGCTGGTCTTGATTGTCGTTCCGATGATTTGGCTGCAATCGCGGGCGCGCGGGCCTTATCACGATTACGAACTGGACTTCCTTGTTCCCGCGGCGAATGACCCAACGCCGGCGGGCGTGTTGCAGGTGGGGGTTTCCAAACGGGATGTCACCCCGAACTTCGACCTCTATGATTCGTGGACCGATGTGAACAACAACGGCAAATACGATGAAGGCATTGACACCTATGTGGACCGGAACGGCAACGGGCGCTTCGACGGCATCTGGATGGCCGGCTTCGGCACGAACCGTCCGGCGAAGGGCGTCAATGATCCCATGTGGGTGCGCGCAATCGCGCTGCGGAACAACGGCGTGACATTGGTGATGGTGACGATTGACAGCATTGGCATTTTCCACAACGAATACATCCGCATCCGCAAGATGATTAATCCCGCTCTGGGGATTGACCACATCACGTTCTCCGCCACGCACTCGCACGAGGTGCCCGACACGATGAAAATCTGGAGTTACGGCTTCCGGCTCTTCGGTCTGGACATCCCCTACTTCGGTTATGACCACGGCTACATGGAATTCATCCAGGACATGGCCAGGGAGGCGATTGAAGAAGCCGTGGCGCGTTTGGAGCCGGCGGACATGTACTGCGCGCAAGTGTACATCGAACCGGAAGGCTTTGTGCGCGACAGCCGCAAGCCCGTCGTCATGGACAGCAACATGTACCTGTTCCGTTTCACGAAACACGATACGGATGAAACCATCGCCACGCTTGTCAATTGGGGCAACCACCCGGAGGCGCTGGGTTCACGAAACTCATATCTCACCTCCGATTTCCCGCACTGGCTGCGCGAGGGGCTGGAAAAAGGCGTGCCGCCGCCCAACGGCGTCGAGGGCTTCGGCGGCATGTGCCTTTATTTCCAGGGTATGCTTGGCGGCTTGATGACCCAACTGGGCGTCGAAGTGCCGCACCGCGACGGCGTGCAGAAATTCAAGGAAGACAGTTTCGAGAAGGCGGAATCGCTGGGCTACAACTGCGCGATCGTGGCGGCGCATGCCCTGCGCAGCGACCTGGTCTGGAAAAATGAGAACCCCAAGATCGCCGTTGCCGCGAAGACGTATCTGTGTGAGATGGAGGGCATGTTCAAGTGGGCGATCCGGCTGGGCCTGCTGCATGAAGGTTACTACCGGGGCGGCAAGGCCAAGAGCGAAGTCAATGTCATCCGCATCGGCGACGTGACCATTCTCACTACGCCCGGCGAACTCTATCCCGAAGTGGTGGAGGGCGGCATCGAGGCGCTGCCCGGCCGCGATTTTGAGATTAATCCCGTCGAGGTGCCGCCGCTGCGCGGCGTGATGGAAAAGCACGCGCGCATGGCGTTTGTCGTCGGCCTCGCCAATGATGAGATCGGCTATATGGTTCCCAAGAGTCAGTGGGACACCAAGCCGCCCTGGGTGCATGGCAAGAAGCAGTACGGCGAGGAGAACAGCGGCGGCCCCGAAATCGCCGCCACCTACCACCGCGAGGCAAGGGACCTGTTGAACCGCATGAACGACGCGCATCCCGGCGCCGCCAAAGCCGCGTTTTGAAAGGTGAACCGGCGGCAGGCGCCCATGTAATCCGCGCTGTGCTTGTGCTATGCTCAAGTCCCATATCGGAAGCGTTTTCCGCCGTGGCCGGGTTTTGCCTTGAAGTGCTCAAATGCCTGAAATCCCAAGGAAAGATGCCTTGGTCCTTACGTGGAGAAATGAAATTTCTATGTTAGTGCGAACGCTTATCTGCGGATTCCTGTTGAGCGCCGCGTTTCTCGCAGGTTGCGGCGGCCCCCAAGCCCCCCAGCCCGATGCGGCCTTGCCGGCGCCTGAGGGCGAGACCACGGTAGAGGCGCTGATGCTGGCCTGGAACGAATTGGCCAAGGCGGATTTTACGGAGTTGGATGTCCCGCGCGCGATGATGCTTGCGCAACGGATGGCGGAATTGGGGCCGGAGGGTCTGGCGGCGTTGTTGGATTTGCTGGGCGAGGAGAGCGCCCCGCCGGTGGCGAAAGTGCTGGTTGTTATGAGCATCACGCCGTTTATCCAGTTGGAGCACGGTCCCAGGCTGATAGCATTGACGCAACCGGACCGCGAGACCACGACGCGCACCTGCGCCACGCATCTGTTGGGATTTATCAACACGCCACAGGCGGAGGCGCGCCTGCGGGAACTCTCGCAGGACCCGGAACGCCGGGTGCGCGTGGAGGCGCTGCTGGTGCGCATCATGCTGGGAGACCAGGCCGCCCTCGCGAAGGCGCGCGACGTGTGGCGCGATCCGGAAACGAATGAGCGCGAGCGGACGCAACTGCTGCTTATGATCCCCGAAGCGGAGGCTGCGCAATTCGTGGACCTCTACACCGAGGCATTGTCCCACCCCGATCTGGAGTTGGTCTCATTGATGCACGCCGTGTCGGTGCTGGGCCGCGCAGGAGCGCCCTCGGCCGTGCCGGCGCTGCGCGCATGCGCGTCGTCGGAAACGGCGGCCCCGGATTTGCGCGCCCTGGCGAACAGTGCCGCCGACGCCATCGTCGCCCGCGCACGGGCTGAGAAAAAGGAAAACACGCCGGAAGCACGCGACGGGGGGCCGCCTGCGGGCGCGGCGGAAGCGCCGTAAGGCGCGCATAGGGAAAAAGGAGCGAAGCCGTGTTGTTTCGCAAGCGTCGGAAAAGCGGCAGCCCGCCGCAACAAGAGCGGCGCGTCGAAGGCGGGAGCGCCCCCCGCTATTACACCGTGGAATATGACCAGATGATGAAGGGCGTTGACGTGATGCGGCATGGCCGCAGGGTAAGGCAATTTGCCGTAATGGTCGGCGGCAATGTGCGGGTGGTGACCAGCGGGGACACGTTGGACCTGGAAACCTATCAGGCCCTCGTGGCGGCGGGCGCTATGCCGCCGCTGCCGGCGCGCGGCGTCGAAGACGATGCCGCGCAAACCCCGGTCCCTCCCTCGGCAGAGGATGCGCCGCCGGAATCCGCCGTCCCGGAAACTGCACCGCCGCACACGACCGCGCCGGAGGAGTAGCCGGTGGGCGAGTCGCTGTCCAGCGAAACCGCGCCCATCAGAATTTCCGCGGCCATGGCCGTCCGCGAC
>CAZLII010000168.1:0-8347 GCA_964559065.1 uncultured Nitrospirales bacterium
GTCGAAGAAGGCTCCACCCAGGTGCGCATTGGAAGGGCGTTATTTGAAGGGATATAATCGAACGTTAACCAGTGATACGTCAATCTTTCCGAGATGGACGACGCGCAATTCAAGGTCAGCGAGGAAGATAAAGCGCTGAACCAAAAGTTTTACGGAGAACGGCCATGAGCGCGCTCTACGCCGATACCCACCCCAAAATGGAAGCCCTGCAAATCGAACTGTGGCGGCAGGCAAGTCCCACGCGTAAAATGAATATGCTGGCGCAGTTGAACGCCTCCGCTCGCCTGTTGGCGCTGGCGGGTTTATGCGCTCGCTATCCGCAGGCGACGGAAGCGGAATTGCGCCGTAAACTGGCTGATCTGCTGTTGGGGGAAGAACTGGCGCGCAAAGTGTTCGGAGAATCAAGTCATGCAAAATGAACCCGTGGAAGTAACGCTGAAAGTAACTGGTGTATTCGAGAAACTTGGCGTCCCTTATTTTATTGGCGGCTCGCTGGCCAGTACGCTGCATGGCATGGTTCGCACCACGCAGGATTCAGACATCGTTGCCGAAATGCGGCTCGAACATCTCCGCCAATTCGTTACGGTATTAAAGGATGAATTCCATATTGACGAAGAAATGATTGCGGAGGCCATCCGGCGCAATTCCAGTTTCAATATCATCCACCGCGAAACGATGTTCAAGGTGGATGTCTTCATTCCGCGCCCGCGTCCATTCCTGCAATCGCAGTTCGCCCGCGCCCAAAGACAAACCTTCACCTTCGAAACGAAAGTCAGCGCGAAATTTGCCAGCCCCGAAGACACCATCCTCTCCAAACTGGAATGGCATCGTCTGGGCGGCGAAGTCTCCGAGCAACAATGGCGCGATATTCTCGGTGTGCTGAAAACCCGCGCCGGCGAACTCGACCTCGACTATCTGAAGAAGTGGGCTGTCGAACTGAACGTCAACGACCTCTTGCAACGCGCGTTGAAAGAAGCGGAGTGACGCCATGCCCGAACAGTTTTTGTATGAACGCCTTGACGCGGCCGCCAGCATGGACCTTGGACAAGCCTTGAAAGACAAAAGGCGGCATAACAACGGGTTGCAGCAGACGTTGCTCCGCTGCGCTCCGCAACGCGGCTGAACCCGACCATTGAGGAATCTGCATGAAAGAGCAAATTGAGGCGTTGCGGCGAGACGCGCTGGACGCGATTGCCGCCGCTGGGGACTTGAAGGCCCTGGAAGAATTGCGCGTCCGCCTGCTGGGACCCAAAGGCTGCCTCACGGAAATCCTGCGCGGCGTCAGCCAGGCGCCGGCGGAGGAACGACCTGCACTTGGCCAGAAGGCAAACGAAGTCCTGGAAGAAGTGCGCGTCCGCCTGCTGGGCCGCAAGGGCAGGATCACGGAAATCCTGCGCGGCGTCAGCCAGGCACCGGCGGAGGAGCGACCTGCACTTGGCCAGAAGGCAAACGAAGTAAAGAATATCATTCTCAATGCTATTATAGAGGGAAAGGCAACATTAGAGGCGAAAGCAGAAGTAGTACGCGCCCGCGCGGAATGGGTGGACCTGTCCCTGCCGGGCCGACGTCCCCCGCGCGGCCACATGCACGTCATTAACCAGGTGTACGAAGAAATCCTCGATATTTTCTTTGAACTGGGCTTCCAGGTGGCCACCGGCCCGGACGTGGAGACGGAATACTACAATTTCGACAGCCTGAACACGCCACCCGACCATCCGGCGCGCGACTCCCACGACACCTTCTTCGTGAAACCCGGCGTGGTGCTGCGCACCCACACCTCGCCGGTCCAGATGCGGGTGATGGAACAGACCGCTCCTCCAGTGGCGGTGGTGGTGCCGGGACGGGTCTATCGGGTGGACTACGACGCCAGCCACAGCCCCATGTTCAACCAGGTGGAAGGGTTGCTGGTGGATGAAGGCGTCACCTTCGCCGACCTGAAAGGCTCGCTGATGTTGTTCATTCACCGCTTTTTCGGCAGGGACACCCGCATCCGTTTTCGGCCGCATTTTTTCCCGTTCACCGAGCCTTCCGCCGAGGTGGACATCTCCTGCACCGTCTGCAAAGGGCAGGGTTGCCGTGTGTGCAAGCACAGCGGCTGGCTGGAAATCCTCGGCTGCGGCATGGTGCATCCCAACGTTTTCAAATATGCTAAATATGATTACGAAAAATATACCGGCTACGCCTTCGGCATGGGGGTGGACCGCATCGCCATGCTGCGGCACGCGATAAGCAGCATCGGGCACCTCTTCGAAAACGACCTGCGCTTCCTGGAGCAATTCTGAAATGCGGATTTCTCTGAACTGGTTGAAGGAATACGTGGACATTCCCGTGGATGCGATGACGCTCGCCGAGCATCTGACCATGCTCGGCCTGGAAATTGAAGCAATTGAGCGTCCCGGCGCGGAAATTTCCGAGGTCTATATCGGTCAAATCCTTTCCATTGAACCGCATCCCGACGCGGACAAACTGGTTGTGTGCCGCACCGATATCGGGCGCGAGGACCCGCTGCAAATCATTTGCGGCGCAACCAACATGAAGGTGGGGGATAAGGCGCCCACCGCGATAGTCGGCGCGACATTGCCCGGCGGATTCGCCATCACACGGCGAAAAATGCGGGGCATTGAATCCTTCGGCATGATGTGCTCCCCCAAGGAGTTGGGGCTGGGCGAAGACCACCAAGGTTTGATGATCTTCGACCCCGAAACGCCTGTAGGGGCTGATGCAAAGACGGCGCTTGGCCTCGACGACGTCATTTTGGAAATCGAAGTGACCCCCAATCGCGGGGACTGGGACTGCATGATCGGCGTGGCGCGGGAACTGGCCGCCTTCTACAACACGCCGTGCCGCATCCCGGAACTGCGCCTCGATGAAACGGGCGAAGCCGCAACCGCGCTGTCATCGGTGACCATCGAGGACCCGGAAAAATGCCCCCGGTATATCGGGCGCGTGTTGGACGGGGTGCGCGTCGGCCCATCTCCGGACTGGCTGTGCCGGCGTCTGATCGCCGCCGGACAGCGTCCAATCAACAATATCGTGGACATCACCAACTACGTCCTCCTGGAAACCGGACATCCGCTGCATGCCTTCGACTATGACAAACTGGCGGAAAATCGCATCGTGGTGCGCTGTGCGCGGCCGGGAGAATCAATGACGACCTTGGACGGGACCGTCCGCAAACTGACCCCCGACATGCTGGTCATCGCCGATGCCAAGGCGCCCCAAGCGGTTGCTGGGGTCATGGGCGGCGCGGACAGTGAAGTGGGGGAGGGGGCATCCCGGATTTTCCTGGAGAGCGCCTATTTCAACCCCGTTTCCATCCGCCGGACCTCCCGCGCATTGGGTCTGCTCACCGAGGCATCGCAACATTTTCAGCGCGGCGCAGACCCGGAAATGGCCTTTTTTGCCATCAACCGCGCCGCCATGCTCATACAGGAACTCGCGGGGGCGCGTATCGCGCACGGCCTGCTCGACGCCCATCCCAAACCCTATGTGGCGCCAACTATTCCTCTGCGCCATTCCCGCTCAAACGCCCTGCTGGGCACGGACATAGACGGCGATACGCAGCGCAACATGTTGCAGCGACTCGGTTTCGGCATCAATAACATTACAGATGACTCCTGCGACTGCACCGCGCCAACCTGGCGGCCCGATGTCACGCAGGAGGCGGACCTCATCGAGGAAATCGCCCGCCTCCACGGCTATGACAAGATTCCGGTGACACTGCCGCAGGTGCGGCAGAGCGAGATGGTATTCGCGCCACACGAATCCAAACTTCGCAAACTGCGCCGGCTGTTGGTGGACATTGGACTTACGGAACTTGTCAATTGGACCTTCAGTTCCAAGGAAAATGTACAGCGCGCCAAACTTTCCGCCGAATACTTGGACATGGTGGCGCTCCAGAACCCGCTTTCTGAGAATCACGCCACAATGCGGTCCAGTTTGATTCCCGGCCTGCTGGCCAATGCCGCGTTCAATCTGAACCATGGCGTGGATCGCATGGCGGCTTTTGAATTGGGGCCAGTCTATAAGTCATTTGGAAACAATGACTTGCCGGATGAGCGCGTATGTATGGGCGTGATTTTGATTGGCCCGAGAGAAGAGCCTCATTGGAGTAAGTCTCCGCAACCCTATGATTTCTATGATCTTAAGGGATTTGCGGAGGCTATACTTGATTTTTTTGACGAGGCGTTGAACCTGTACGAGAAAGACTTGGACACTTTCCAGCCCCGGCATTCAGCAGTAATACAGGTAAACGAAAGCCCGGTCGGCGTGTTGGGAAAAGTGGCTGCGTCCGTATTGAAAGCCTTTGATATCGAAAAACCCGTATATCTTCTTGAATTGGACCTGCAACGATTGCTTGAGAAATCCAAAATCCACCACCAGTTCGAAGCGATCCCGGTGTTCCCGCCATGCCTGCGGGACATGGCGGTTCTCGTGGACCGGGACGTTCCGGTCGGCAAAATCCTCGCCGAAGCGACACAGGCAGGGGGGAATTTGCTTAAGAAGATTGATGTCTTCGACGTGTACACCGGCGAACCCATCCCGGCAGGAAAGAAAAACGTGGCGCTGAGTCTGGCGTTCCAATCGCCGGAGAAGACCCTCACCGATGCGGACACGCAGAAGAGTTGGGATAGAATCCTGAAGCGTCTGGAAAAGGAATTCAATGCGGTGCTCCGATGAATGAAATCATCCGGACATATCTGCGCAAACTGGAAAAAAGCGTGGATGACATTGAAAAAGTACTCCAACGTTACCGCACGCATCTGGAGTCGCAAAAGGACGCCTATGAACGCCTTACACAGCAGTATTGGAGTCGGGGCAAGGAACTGAGCGTGCTCTCCGATGCCTCGAATCGGCTGGATGCGGTAAGCCGGGAAAATGAACAACTGCGGACCGTTCAGAATCAGGTTCGGGAATCCCTTCAGCGCGTTCGCGATTATGTAAAAGACCTCAGCGAGGCGGTCCGCCAATGAAAAACGCCTTCATCAACGTCAAGATCGCCAATGCCACCGTTAGCGTGCCGGTGTACGAAGACGAAGAAACCACCCGCCAAATTGCCCGCATGGTGACCGACCGAATTCAGGCCATTGAAGAAAGCGCCGGGAGAATTGACAGCCAGGCGTTCGCCCTTCGCGCCGCCTACGAGTTCGCCACCGCCCTTCATGACGCCCGCCGTGAGCAGCAGGCAGACGAACAGCAGATTGCCACCGCGCTCGACGCCGTCGCCACCCGATTGCAGCACTTGGCCGACGAGTACGCCATCCAGGAATGATCCGTGTGCTCTGCGACGCGGGAGCGTCTGGGGCTTGCGTTACACCGCAGGAGCGGTGTAACGAGGGGCTTGGGCGACGAGCACGCCATCCACAAATGGATCCGTGCGCTCTGCGACGCGGGAGCGTCTGGGGCTCGCGTTACACCGCAGGAGCGGTGCAACGAGGGGCACGAGGACGAGGGGCTGACTCAGGAACGGCGCACCGTGGGGGTGAATGGTGCAGCGAGGGGATGGACCAGGCGCTGTGTAGCAATGGGCGTGAACATCGGTTTTCGCCGGTTTTTATGGACGCAAATTATCCTGAGACCATGGTGACATTATTCCTTATAGCGTCTGATAATATATATTATGTTCTGTTTATGCGCTGATTTCCAATTGATTTATTTTGAAGCAATACAAAATGCCCTATTTTCGCTATGCTCCCCTATGGTTGCAGTGGATTTTCTATGTCATATTTTCACCTAATTGAATGTATTAGGTAAAATATTGTTAGTGATTTTATGGCAAAGGCTTATATACTTCATACTTTAGATCAATTTCCTCATGTATCCTGTATTTTCAGTGGTTTTTTATGTTGTATTATCTTGAAAAGAGTCATCGGGCGGTGCCGATTAAGAGCATTGAGGTAAGTCTCCGGCTGGTCTTATAGCCTTCGTTCCCCAAAACCGATCGGGTCGCAATGCCCTGAAAAATCTTTTATGAAAGAGAGACGAGGACCTTGCATATCAGCGGGTGAATTTCGCGGCAGTTGGTCTCCCCCACCGACGATTCACGCATTGCCTTTGGCCGCTGGCATCGTCTTCCAGGGACCCGGGGAATCGGTCAGGGACGGGCAAGATTTCCGTTGAGCGCAAGCGCACTCTCGGGAACTTCCGGCGCACGGCGCACACTACGTGCCGCGTGGGTAAGATCGTTTGCCATGAGACGGACGGCTTGGGTCCTCTCTCCGGCGAGTTCCAGGAATAGGCAGGTGTTCGGCGACGCGACAGCGCCACGCAGGACGGCATCCCGCACATTGATGAAGTGCAGCACGGCTGCACCGTCCGGTGAAGCCAAGGCATGTAGCCCGTTGACGCGCACCCCCTCGACATTGTCCATCACGACGGCGTGGCCCGGAACGCCCGGCCCAGCGGGTGTCGGACGGCGGCTGGACAGGTCCCAGGAAACCTTGCGATAGTCGTCGGCCTCCAGCCGCCAAAAATCCTCAACGTACAGGAGATGAACATTGTTCAGAGTCAAGTCATTCACGTGTCGGACATACAGCCCGTAGGCTGGCAGCCCGCCGAACATGCGTGATTCCGGGTAAGCGCCTTCGACTTCGGGCACGGACTCGGTGGCAGGCTTATGGGGGGAGCCGCCAGCATATATCAGCCTGATGTTGCTCAGGCTTAGGCCAGTAACCGGATGGTCTGGTATCCCGGTAATGGAACTCGAAAGTGACGCGTTCGTCGCGACAATATTATCAATATTCACATTTTCGAGGGTGCCGGGTACAGGCGTCGGCATGTCGCGGCCACGATTGCCCAGTCGAATGAAAATGGGCGCGCGCATATCGTGCATAACCACGTTCGATACAGACACCCCGTCAATGTGCGCGCCGTCCACGGTCATAATGCCGATGCCAGCATTGGCGGGACGATAGCGTCCTTGGCTGGCGTGTTCGCCCCCCTGGAGTCCCTTCATGACACAGTTGCTGAGGGTAACGCGCTTGAAATCGCCGCCGGATTCGGTGCCGAGTTTGAACGTGCTGCACGCGGATTCGAGGTAGCAGTTGGTGATGGTCACATCCTCGGTGGAGCGCCGCTCGCCGAGTGAAAAACTGGACTTGAGTACGATGGCGTCATCCCAACTTTCAACATGGCAGTTCGCGATGCGCACGTGGCGGCTTGCATCCGGGTCAATGCCGTCGCAATGGGCATTGAGAATCGTTACACCGTCTATGTTGACATAATCCGCGCCAAGAAAACTGATGGCGTAGTTCGGCGCGTTTCGGATGGTCACATCCCGGATTTCGACGAATTTACAGCGCTTAAGCGCGATGGACTTCGGTCCCCCGCGCCGTTGCCGGTTGCTGTCAATGGTTCCCCCGCCGACGATGCCGACCCGCTCGGCATCTTCGGCCCAGATAAGCGAGAAATGAAAGAACGACGTTTCGCGGTCCGCGTCGTTTGGAAAATCGAACGTTTCATAGGGGTCATAATCGTCGTCGGAGGGGCTGCCGAGGATCCTGGCGCCGGGATCAATCCACAGCCGCACACCGGTCTTGAGCCGGATACTGCCGCTGAGATAGACGCCCGGCGGAAAATAGACCGCGCCCCCTCCCCCATCCGCGCAGTCGTCAATGGCCCCTTGGATGGCGGGGGTGTCCATCGCTTTGCCGTCGGCGGCGGCACCGAAGGATGTGACCACATAGGTCGCGGGCGGCATCTCCGCCGCCCCCGGCGACGTCCCGGCGAGCATCAGCACTGCTGTGAGACAACACAACGCATTTAGAAGCCGCCGATTGCTCATTATCCTTCTCCCTGTATCTGTATCTTCTGATACATTTCTTTGGACTGTGAACGGATGGAAATTTCCTATGATTATTTCACTGCACGCGCTTTTATCCCGGCGACTTGCCACCCGGGCGGCCAGGCAGGCCTGGCCGCATAAAACAGCGGCAAGCCTTCGCAGTCCAAAAAGCCGCAGTTTTTTCAAGTTCTGCGTCGGACGGCCAGCGTGTTTCTCCTGCACAGATTCTTGTCCCGCATCGTCCATCATCGCCTGCAATGTGGTGAAATGCAAAAAATGCCCAGAGCGAGGTGCTTACAAAACGGAATACTCTGCCGCATGCAAGGGGGGCTACTCTGGGGAATACCGTCGAGTTTTTAATGAGACAAGGGTCAAGCGCGTCCGTTTTTCCGATGGGTATAAGGCTTGAATGCTTCTGGGCAAGCAAAGAGAGGCCGGATGAGACGGCATGAATCAGTGAAATCTATTCATGCTCTGGAGAAAAACTGGAGCGGGACACGGGGATCGAACCCGCGACATCCAGCTTGGGAAGCTGGCACTCTACCAACTGAGTTAGTCCCGCTC
>CAZLII010000169.1:0-8340 GCA_964559065.1 uncultured Nitrospirales bacterium
GTCAGGGCGGCCGTGGCGGCGATGGGGGTACCGGTGGATACGGTGCGCCGGGCATGTTGAAACTGCATGGGTCGGTCATTCAGGCCGGCAACATGGTGGTGCTTGCCGCGAATGCGGCGAGTAGCGGCTATGAGCACAATGGCCGGCTCTCGCTTATTTCCAACATGGCCGATGAATTGCTGGATGTCACGCAACCCGACTTGGTGTTCTCAACACCGGCGCTGGTGCGTGGCCGCACCCACAATCCGGCCCTTCGCGGCACGACAATTTTTGACCCGTTGTCCACCCACCCGTTGCTTCCCAATCTGCTGGGCGGTCCGGCAACAGAGGGTCTGTGTCGCATCGGGCATGACACCTTGCCGGATTATTGGAACAAGGCGGTGGTGGATGCACAAGACCCGATCCAAACGCTGCCTCCGGACGATCCGGTCAACAGTCTCAAGTTGAAAATTCTCCAGAGCGGGGTGCTCAATCCGCTCAGCCCGTTCGGCACGTATGACCAAGTCTTCGTCATCAACGACACGGGCGCCACATATACCGAGTTGTATCTCAAGGTGGGCGCCTACCCGCCCAAACTCATCAACAACGGCACGGGCACATTGCTGCCGGGTCAGGTCTGGACCACCACCATTCCGCAAGGCTCCTGGCCCACGCTGCTCCAATTGGCGATCATCGTGGAGCAGCCGTCCCCGGCAGGCGCATTCCCCGTGCCCGGCGAAACGGCCACTTTCTCGGTGAAGGCTGTCAGCGGTACGCCGCTCTTCTACCAGTGGCAGACCAACAGCCAAGGCCCATGGGGTGATATTGTCGGCGCGTCGGGCCCGATGGCCTATGATTCGGAGACCAAGATTTACAGCGCGTCCTATACTATATTCTTGGTGAATGAACAAAAACAGGGCGATTACCGGGTGGTATTGACCAATGAGGCCGGCCCGAAGTATTCGAATGAGGTGTTTTTCAATGTTTTTGAGCCGCCCACGATCACTCGCCATCCCATAGACTGGCTTGTTTACCAGAGCCAGCCGGTCTACTTTACGGTGGATGTGCTTGGCCCGGATGAAGACCCCATCAACTACACCATCGGCGAAAGTTATCAATGGTACTTCCGCATCACAGACGATGACGGCGTGCCGATAAATGGGGAAGATGACTGGGCGCCCGTTGGCACAAACAGCAATCGCTTGGACATTATCAATCCAACAGCGAGTAACCAAGGCGACTATAAATGCATCGTCACCAATCCGGCAGGGTCCGATGAATCTGAGATTGGCACGCTCAGAGTGCTTCCGGGCGTGTTTATCACGAAGCATCCGGACAGCGTCTATGTGCCGCTGGGAACTGCTGAGGTAACCTTCGATGTCGAGGTGATTGGCCCCAATCCGTCGTATCGTTGGCAATACAGCGCCACATCGGGTGGGTCATTCAGCAACATCTCGTTGGCGGTCAATCCCACGGCCAATCAGCGCGTGCTGCATATCCTGAATGTCGCCAGTGGCGATGCGGGATTCTACCGTTGCCGCGCCTATAACCTTTCAGGCGAGGCGTTGTCCGACGCGGCGGAGTTGGGTATCAATGATCCGGGCATTCTGCAGCATCCGGCATCAGCGGTGCGGTGGCCCGGGGAATCGGTGGCGATGTCGGTCACCGCGCTCGGCACCCAACCGATTACGTACCGCTGGTTCCACAATGGCGTGGAACGGCCCGGACAGGTGGGATTCGGCAGCAATCTCATGTCCATCAGTAATGTGCAGGAATCGCATGAAGGCGAATACCGTGTCCGTGTCAGCAATTCTCAGGGTGAGATATGGTCCAACATCGCGGTGTTGACCGTGGTGGACCCGCCGCGGATTGACCTGGAACCGAACGACCAGCAGGTGGAACCGGGCGCCCCAGTCATCTTCCGCGTTGAAGCGTTCAGTGTTTATACCATGACTTACCAGTGGTATAAGGGCGCCGTTGCGATGGCGGATGTTCCGGGGCGTGTCATCGGCACGCAGTCCAACCGCTTGCAGTTCCTGAACACAGTGCAGGACGATGAAGCCCTCTATCATGTGCGCATCACCATTACCAAACCCGGCGATCCTTCGAGGACGCTATGGACCGACTCGCGAGAAGCCTATTTGCAGGTGGGCGCGTCGCTCTCCACGGAAATTATCCGGCCCACGGCTCCGGACTACGCCTATGTGGGAACGCCTTCCTACATGTTCGAAGTGCTGGTGAAGAACGGAAAAGGCGACCGCACCTATCGCTTCGAGAAGGACGGTGCGCCTGTCGGACCGCTGCTTCAGGGCATTGGCCAGGAGTTCGTCGCCCGCCTGACGCTGAACGACATCGCTTTCAGCGATGCGGGTGATTACCGATGCAATGTGTGGGACGACCGCAACCCGGTGACCCCCGTGCAGTCGGATGTCATGACGCTGAGCGTGTACAACAGGTTGAGCACCCCGGTCATCCCGGGACCGGAGGAATACGACCTGAAGGTCGGCGAGTCGCTCTACCTCGAAGTGGTTACCAGCGGCGGCATTCCGCCCTTGACCTACGAATGGAACCGCGAGGACTTGTTCACAAAGGCCGTGCATGCCGTCGGCGGGAATGAGCCGTTCCTGAGCATCACGGCGCTCGAACTGGAGGACGAGGGCTATTACTATGTAGTCGTGGATGATGCCGGTTCGGACCCGCCCAAGCAGTCCAACAAGGTGCTGGTTAATGTTGATACAGGCGTGCCGGCGGCGGGCGGCTTGGGCATCGCTGCATTGGCTGGATTTACCGCGCTGGCCGGCGCGTTGGCACTGCGCCGCAGGAAGAGGTAGTCTTATCGCTCGATAAAGGGTAGTATCGCGGGCCGGACGTCACCGTGGCGTCCGGCCCGCTTGCGTAAGAGGCGTTTCCATGGATGAGCATCTCCAGGGCAGTCAGTGGGCGCATGCAGTGAAAGCGCAGGCGCGGTCGCTCGGCTTCGAGGCCTGCGGCATCGCCGACGCCCTTCCGCCCATTGATCCGGAAGGACGCTTCGACGCATGGTTGCAGTCCGGATACCATGCGGACATGGCGTGGATGGCGCGGACTCGCGCCGTCCGACTGAATCCCCAGGCATGGTTGCCCGGCGCGCGGTCCGCCGTGGTCGTACTGCGCAACTATTTCCGCTCTTTTCCCCCATCGGCGCCGACGGCTGCGCGGGTTGCCCGCTACGCCTGGGGACGGGACTACCACCGCGCCCTTGCCGCTCCCATGAAGCGCCTCGCCGCCTTCCTGAACGCGTGCGCTCCGGGCGTGCAGTCGCGCATATGCGTGGATGCCGGACCGGTCCTGGAGTGCGCCTGGGCCGCCCGTGCCGGTATCGGCTGGATTGGCAAGAACAGCCTCGTTCTCAGACGCGATCTGGGGTCATGGTTCGTTCTTGGCGTCGTTCTTACCACGCTTCCGCTTGCGCCGGATGCGCCAATACAAAACCACTGCGGTTCCTGCACCGCCTGTGTGGATGCCTGCCCTGTCGGCGCAATCGTCGCTCCGGGCGTGGTGGATTCCCGCCGGTGTATCTCCTACCACACCATCGAGAACCGGGGCGACGTCCCCGAATCTGTGCAGGACGCCATGGGCGCATGGGTCTTCGGCTGCGACATCTGCCAGGAGGTTTGTCCTTGGAATTGCAAGACGCCGGAAACGACCTTGCCCGATTTCGCCCCCCGCGAAGGCGTCTGGAATGTCAGCCTGGAGGACCTCTTGTTCATGGATGAGGCCGAGTTCAACCGTCGCTTTGCAGGAAGCGCAATACGCCGGGCAAAATATGCCGGGATGCGCCGCAATGCCCGGATCGCACAACGCAACCGCAGCCAAATGAAAAGAACCGAGCAGATGGAACAAAGCGGGAAATAATGCACCCCAGATGTTTTTCGCAGCAGGAGGCCTGTTCGCCATGACAAGGGACAAGACGCATGCAGGATATCTGGTCGCGTCTCTGCTGGGATTTCTTGCTGCGGCGCTTGGTCTTGTATCGTGCGCCGCGCAACAGAGCGTCGCTGATAATTCCTTGGGGCGAGAAACGGAGGAACACCCCATGCCCACCACGCTGGATATCCGCAACTATCTGCTGGAAAACAGCCCTTGGGTGAATCCCGACCGTACCGTGGATACGGTGAAAGCGGGCGATCCCGGGCGTCCCGTGCGCAAGGCCGGGGTGTGCTGGTTTGCCTGCGCGGACACCATCCGCCAGGCGCATGCGGCGGGTTGCGATCTGCTGATCTGCCATGAACCGGTATTCTGGGAGCATCTCGCACCGGAGAGCGTCTGGCGCCAACGCGAGCCGGGCATTGAAAAACAACGGTTGCTTGATGAAACCGGCCTGGTGATTCTCCGCGCCCACGACAGTTGGGACCAATGGCCCGAAATAGGCATCCGCGATTCGTGGGCGCACGCTCTTGGACTCAATAAGTGTATTTACGCCAGTGAGGAAACCGAAACACACCGATTTCATGCCATCTATGCGATCCCCGAACAGCCCCTGCGCGAATTCGCGCAAATCCTGGCGGACCGCGTCAAGATGCTTGGCGAAGACAGCGTGCAGGTGATGGGGGACCCAGAGCGCATTGTCAGCCGCCCGGCGCTGGGGGTGGGGTGTATCGGCCCGGACCGCGAAATCGTCGCGCGCGGCGCTGACGTGCTCATCGTGTGCTACGACGGCGCGAGTTATTGGAATGTCCGCGAACGGCTTTTCGAGCAGGGCGCTGCAATCATCACCGTCGAGCACGGCACCTCGGAAATGCCGGGCATGGAGAACATGTGCCGCCATCTTGCCGAGGTTTTTCCGCAGGTGGAATTTCAATACTTCGCTGCGCATCCCCAACCGTGGACCGTGCGCGGACGGTGAGGCATCATGCTTCGATTCGGGGTCACGGAGAAAAAGGAAACCGCGCTGGCTGAGCGTATGGCGGCGCTCGGCATTGTGGAGGAAGACCTGGAAGAACGCTTCATCCGCGCCGGCGGCCCCGGCGGACAGAAGGTGAACCGCTCGGCCACCTGTGTTTATCTCCGCCATTGCCCCACGGGCCTTGAAGTGAAAATGCAGCGCGAGCGTTCGCAGGCGCTGAACCGTTACCTGGCGCGCCGCCGCCTCTGTGAACTGCTGGAGACTCAAACGCTTGGCGCAGGCAGCCCGGAAGCGTTGCGCCGCGCAAAAATCCGCAAGCAGAAGGCCCGCCGCGCGCGGCGGGGAAAACAACGTCATATTTCGGAGAACGACGACGAAACACGAGGTTTCTCCGCATAGACATTGCGCTGTGTTCGTGCAAGGGACATGAAGGACTTGAGGGACAGAAGGGACAACGAAGCAGAGAGAAAGGCATCTTTCGGGTTCTTCCGATAGATATCCCTTCAAAATCAAGACATACGGGTCTCTTGCAAAACCCAGGGCGATCCATCGTGGCACGGGCATCCTGCCCGTGTTTCATGGGCGGGACGCCCATGCCACGAGCGATTTTGCAAGAGCCTCATATAACAACGCCGGAACAAGGTTCCTGCCATGTTCCGGCGTTTGCTTCTTGAACGGAATCTCTGTTAGATAAGCGTCTCCGGCTCGAATCCGGACCGGTACACACGCTTGATGTGGGTATTTGCCTCGTCATCGCCCACGAAACGCTCCGTCGCAGGGTCGAAGATCAAAGAGCGGCCCAAGCGATAGGCGATATTGCCGATCTGGCAATGCGCACAGGAGATATGGCCTTCCAACGGGGTCATGGGCAGGTCTTCCACCTTGCGCGAACGCACCGCTGTGAAGAAGCGCTGCCACTTGTTCGCAGACGGCGGCGTTTCGACATCGCCCGGAAGCGGCAGGGGTTCGCCGCGCTTGCGCTCATCATAGGAGAAAAAGCCCTTGCCGCGCACCCAGTAGCCGTCCGTGCCGAAGGCGCTGTTGCCGCAGTTGCCGCCGTCCGCCTCCTGGAAGGAACCCAGGTTGCGCACCTCGAAGGTCATCATCGAACCATCGTCATAGGTGAACGATGTGGCTTGGGTGTTGGGCGTTTCAGCGCAGTCATCCCAGCCATAGCGGCCGCCGGTGCTGAAGATTTTCACCGGCAGTCCCCGTTTGTGCGACCAGCACGCGACGTCCATCTCGTGCACGCCCTGGTTGCCGATTTCGCCGTTGCCGTATTCCCAGAACCAGTGCCAGTTGTAATGCACATAGAGGCCGCGCCCGCGCTCCGTGACCAGGAATTCCCGATCCACCGCAGGTCCTTGCCACAAGGTCCAATCCAGTTCTTCGGGCGGCGAGCCGGGCTTGCCATGGCCGATGGCGTAGCGGTTGCCGTCTTTGTAAACATAGCCGCGCGACGGCACGATCTTGCCGATGAATCCGTCATGGATCAATTTCATATCGCGGATCATTCGAGAATCAGAACGCGCCTGCGTGCCGTGCATCACGATGCGACCGTATTTCTCCGCAGCCGCCACCAGTTGCCGGCTTTCCCACACATTGTGCGAGAGCGGCTTCTCCACATACACATCCTTGCCCGCCTTGCATGCCCACATGGTGATCAGCGCATGCCAATGGTTCGGCGTCGCAGTCGTGACGGCATGCACGTTCTCATCGGCCAGCGCGTCGCGCACATCTCTATAAGCCTTGGGAGCCTTGCCCTGTTCCTTTTCGACGGCGCGCACGCCGCGTTCCAGCACCTTGGCGTCCACATCGCACAGCGCCACAATCTCCGCTTCGTCCTTCATGCCGAGGATATCTTTGATGTGGCTCCCGCCCTGGCCGTTAAAGCCGACGACGCATACGCCGATGCGGTTGTTTGCGCCAAAGACCTTTCCCTTGCTCATCGCGCCCGCGGCCACCACGGCTGCCGCCGAAGCGCCCAGAAACTTCCTTCGTGTCACACCCATTGCTTTGTCTCCTATTGTTGTTCCGTTGCGGGACAGGACTTTTTTCCGCCGATTCTGCGTCGGCGTATGTGAGTCAAGCGCCCAGACCGGATTTTCGTCTGTCCCAATTGCTTTTCTTGACCAACGGGGCGCCATGCCCGCGTGGATGATATTGCCGGTTTTACGCGATTGCGGGCACCGCGAAGTCAGGGTGATATTCCCGCGTCAGCAGCGCGTCTGCGTCCGGGGCGTCCTTGAAGCGTTCGGTTTCGGGATCAAATTCCAGGGAGCGCCCCAGCCGGTAGGCGATATTTGCCAGGTGACAGTGCGCCGACGCCCAATGGCCGTCCCGCGCCGTGCCGTGGATGTCCACTTCCTTGCGACTGATCACGGCTGTCAGGAAATTCGCGTAACAATCCTTGGACTCCGGCATGGGGTACTTGGATTCATCCAGGGGGATTCCCTTGCCGGAATCGTCAAAAAAGCCCTTTCCTTGGACATAATAGCCGGATTTGCCATAGAAGATGTTGCCCACGCCCACGCCTTCCTCGGTATGCGTGGCGCGTCCACGCACTTCAAACTGCAGCATGGCGCCGTCGGCATAGGTGAATGTCGCGGACTGCGTATTGGGAGTTTCACAGGCATCCTCGTAGGTATAGCGTCCCCCGGCGCTGTAGACCTTCACCGGCAGTCCCCGATTCATGGCCCACACGGCGATGTCCATCTGGTGCACGCCCTGGTTGCCGATGTCGCCGTTTCCGTAATGCCAGAACCAATGCCAGTTGTAATGGACGTACATCGGATTGTAAGGTTTTTCAGAGGCAGGCCCCTGCCACAAGCGCCAATGCAGGTGCGACGGCGGTTCCTGATCCTGCGCCACGGGCACTGCATCGCGTCGCTTGTAGCACAACGCCCGCGCCATGTAGAGCGGGCCGATGATTTCACCCGATTGCAGCAGGGCAATGTCGCGCTGCCAACGCCCGTCCGACCGCCCCTGGGTGCCATGTTGCAGGATGCGCTCCGTTCGCCGCGCGGCTTCCACCAATTGCCGCCCTTCCCAGACATTGTGGGACAGCGGTTTTTCCACATATACGTCTTTGCCCGCCAGACAGGCCCAGATCGCTGCCAGTGAATGCCAATGGTTCGGCGTGGCAATGCCCAGCACATGAATGGATTCTTCCGCCAGGGCGTTGCGGATATCCGTGAAGGTTTTCGGACGCTTGCCCGTTTTGCGTTCCACCTGCGCGGCGCTCGCATCCAAAACCCGTTCATCCACGTCGCAAAGCGCCACCACTTCAGAACGCGGATCGCGCATGAATCCTTCGCAGAGGCTTTGCCCCCGGCCGTTCAGCCCGATCACACACACGCCAACCCGGTCGTTGGCCCCGAATACGCGTCCTTTTGTCATTGTGCCCGCCGCGACGACCGCCGCCGCAGAGGCGCCCAGGAAATTCCGTCGTGACATGCTCATGGTTTAGTCTCCCT
>CAZLII010000170.1:0-8319 GCA_964559065.1 uncultured Nitrospirales bacterium
GTCAGCGGCAACTGTTCCTTCTTGGGGTCTCCAAAAAAGACCTTGGGCGTGATGCCCTTGATGAGCAGCAGTTCCTCGATGGAATCCATGGGGCCGTTTTTGCAGGGGTAGGGGTTTTCCAGCCCGTTGTAGTAGTCGTTTTCTGCGCCTTCGGCGCGCACGGCGTCGCCGTCGTCGTAGTCAAGCCAGTCCATGATGGCGTCCACGATGGCGTCGGGCGACTCCTTGTCCTCCGGATCGCGCAGGATGAAGAACTCGCGCAGCACGTTCACCAGGAAATCCCGTTCCTCCGGCTGCCCACTGCTGGTATCGAACAGGGCGTTCAGGTTGATCTTGCCGTATTCGTCGGCGATGGTGGTGCGGCTGAGGGCGCCGTTGAGCGGCTCGAAAGGCACGCCGAAGGACCAAGGCACCGGGTCGAGCATGCTGTCAAACTCCGGTTCGCCGCTGATTTCCGATTCGATCAGGTCGGAGGCGAGCAGGGCGATGCCGCGCGCCACGCCTGATTTCGCCGCGAGATAGGCCTCCAGATCGCTGCCTTGGTTGGCGGCGAAGGACGCCTCGACCTGGGTTTCATAACTGAATTCGACCACGATCACGGTGAGCAGGGCGATGAAGAGCAGAGCGAGGATCAGGGCCACGCCGGAATCGTCGCGCCGCCGTCCGCGTCTGTTCGCGTCTATGTTCCCGTTGCGTTTCATTTTCGCCTATCTGCGCTGCGTTCGGGGTTGGTTGGATTGGGTTCCGCCCCCGAAGAGTTCGCCGGTGCGGTCTTCGACGAGCGTGGTGGCCCGGCGGCGGTTGAGGTCCATAAAGGGGCCGACCACGCCCGCCCCGATGGGAATGGCGATGCTGATATCGAGGTCGGCCTCGTCTTCGGCGCTGATGCCGGCCCGCAATTCTTCAAGACGTTCATCCTGGGAGCGCGCAAAATTGATTTGGACGCGCACCGCCCACGGCATCACGCCCTCGGCGGTCGAATCCCAATCCTCCACCCACTCATCGTTGCGTCCGTCGTAATACAGCACATTCATGCTGGATATGGGGATGCGCCGTTCAATGCCGGAATCCAGCAGATCATCCACCTTGGCCTCGGTGTCCGTGCTTTCGAGCACCAGCGGTTCCTCGCGGATCACCAGGTGCATGAGGGGTGCGTCCTGGTCCACAGGGACGTCAATGGCCAGGCGGCCCATCGCGTCGCCCTCCGCCGCGCCGGGTTCGGCGACTTCATAACTCACCACCCGCAGGATGCCGGGCAGCGCATGCGCGCCGCTCATGGGCAGCGAGGTGCAGAAGCGCAGGCTGTCCGCCGGGCCGAAGGGGCCGTCTTTGCTCTCGCCGACAAACTGGTACTCCGGCTGGAGACATGCCGGGTCGGCATAGACCGCGCTCAAGTTTTCCGTCAGGTTGCGCCACAGGAACTGGCGGAAGCGCAGGGCCTCCGCGTTCTCGCGGGCGATATCCGTGGAAAACGCGACCATCGTGAAGCCCTGATGCACAATCGCGACCATGATCGCCAGCACCAGGATGGTCACGAGCAGTTCCATCACCGTGAATCCGGCGGTGCTGCGTTTTCGGGCGTCACACCGCTTTTGTCTGCGATGCCAAGAAGAAAGGGGCTGCGGTTCTTTGGACTGCGGCGGCTTGCCGCCGCCTTTCCGCATCCAGGCTTGCCCGGACGCTGCTCCGGACGGCACGCCGTCCGGAGTTCTTTGGACTGCGGCGGCTTGCCGCCGCTTTCTCGCGGTCAGGAGACCTGCCACAACAGGGACGGAGAATGGCGCGGTCGGGAGACCGGCCACAACAGGGACGGAAAGTGGCGCGGTCGGGAGACCGGCCACAACGTGAGATCGTATTTTGTTTTTTGTATGCATCATGTTAGAAGTCACCGAACATACTGCTGCTTCTTCCGGACTGGTTGAGCATCGAAGGTTGGTTTGACCCGCCGCTGCGCCCCGGCTGGTTGGTCGGGCCGGAGCGCCCGGATTGGCCGCTTTGCCCGGTCCGGCTGCCGCCGGAGAACAGGCCGCCGGGCCTGGACGAATCGGTCTCGGCATCGGCGGCGCCCAAGTCGTACACATAAAACGTCAAAGTCCGTTCTTCCGAAGGGCCGCGCACGGAGACATCCACCGAGTAGAGCAACACAAGTTCATCGTCGCTTGCCTGAAACGCCTCGAAGGACCACGAATACCCCGGATAGCGGTTGCCGAAATCGCCGCTGTCGGAGAAAGTCCCGGAAAAGACCCCCACTTCCGCCCGCGCCACGACGCTTTCCGACAATTGCCGCATCACGACTTCTTCCGTCAGTTCCTGGTTGAGTCGAAGCGCCATGTGGTGCCCCTCGAGCAGCACAATCAGCGCCAAGCCGAGAATCGCCAGCGCCATCAGCACCTCCAGGAGCGTGAAGCCCTGGGGCGCGGGAACGGCCCGCCGTTTTGCGCTGATTTTCATTTCACATCCTCTTTTCCCTGGAAGACGTTGGCGCCGCCGCTCAGCGGGTCCCAAAGCACGGTGAAATAATCGCCATCCTCGTTGACCAGATGGAATCCGATCCGCTGGGCGAGACCAAGCGGCGATAGAACCACCTCCACCTCGCCGCGTCCCTGGGGCGCGCCGTCAATGAAAACAGCTTCTATCCAGACCCCCTGCGCGAAGCGCGTGCACTGGAGCATGGGGTCGGCGAATTCCACCTCCTCCGGCTGCTCCGCGTCCAAACTGAATTCGTCGCCGGGGGCGAAGAGCGGGCCGATTTCGCTGAGAATGCCGGTGTCATGGATGACATTTTTCGCGCGTTCCTCCAGGGCGCGGCGCGCGAAGCGCGCGAACTTGTCATCAAACTGGGCGTTGGCGGCCTCATCATCAAAGCCTTCGGGCAAATCGCGCATGGCACGCGGGTCAAGGCGGCTTTCTGCGAGCAGCGCGCCGAAGTCGCCGCCGGAGAACATGCCGCTTCCCCGCATCTGCGAAAGCAGACCCAGTTGATCCATAGGCGCCTCCCCCTCGAATTCCGGTTCCGGCCAGACGAGGCGCGTTGCGTAGTATTCCTGTTTGTCCAGGTCAAAAAAGATTTTGACCTCCTCGCGGAAGAGCGTGGCCTGGGCCATGGCGCTGCGCCCGTAATTGGCGAGATGGCGCGCTTCGCCTTCGAGGCGGCTGAAGGTGAGGGCGGGCAGCAGGCGCGGCATTACCACCGCCGTGATAATGCCGATGAGGAAGATCACCACGATCAGTTCGATAAGCGTGAATCCGCTCGCGCGGGCGCGCGCCGTCCCGCTATCTGAATGGGGGGCCGTCATATGCGTGAGTCACCGCCGTCGCTGTCGCGCCGCATCAATCGTCGCCGGCGAGGTTTGCGCTGCTGATGTCGGCCTCATAGCCCGTGCCGCCGGGGCGTCCGTCGGCGCCGTAGGACACGATGGTGTATTCGCGCGGCCCGTGCAGGGTATAGATGTAGGGATTGCCCCACGGGTCGCTGGGGATGCGGGTGCTGTCGAGAAAACGCCGGCCCTTGGGGTTGTTGACCAGGGCATCAAGGCTGTCCGGATACGACTTGAACTGCATCCGGTACATTTCGACGGCTGTCATCAGCGTGCGGATTTCCGCCTTCGCCTTGGCCTGGTCGCCTTCATCCATCGCGCCCAGCACATAGACCCCGACGACGGTGGCCAGGATGGCGATGATGGACACGACCACCATCAGTTCGACCAGGGTGAAACCCGCCGTGCCGCGTCTGGTTTTGCGTTGCGCTTCGTTCTCCATGGCTAGTATCCTCTTATGTTGGTGCTCATCGTCAGAATAGGCAATAGGATCGCCAGCACCAGGAATCCGACGAAGACGCCCATGACGATGATAATGACCGGCTCAATGAGGCCCACAATGGCATCCACCGTGAGCCGCACATCATCGTCGTAGGTGTCCGCCACCCGGATGAGCATGTCTTCAATTTCGCCGCTGCGCTGGCCCAGTTCCACCATATGAATCATCATGGGGGGAAAGAGGCCCGTTTCTTTGAGGGGGATGGCAAGATCGCGCCCGCGGCGCACACCCGCCTTCACCTCGTCCATGTGCTCCTGAATATGTCGGTTGTCCAGCACGGAGTTCACCACTTCCAGGGCGGGCAGCATGGTGAGGCCGCTTTGCAGCATGGTGCCCAGGGTGCGCGCGAAACGCGCGCACACCAGTTTGAGGTGGAGCGGCCCATAGACCGGAAAGCGCAGTTTGATGCGGTCCCAGGTTTTCCGGCCCTCTTCGCGCGAAACCCACAGCCGCCACAGCATCGTCATGCCCGCGACCGCGCCCACGATGATGAACCAGTAATGGCCGACGAAAGTGCTTATTCCGATGAGGATTTCGGTGATCTTGGGCAGGGCCGCCCCCTGCTTTTCGAATATCTGCGTGATCCGCGGAACGATCACCATCATGAGAAACACAATAACGCCGAAGGCAAAGACCCCCATGAAAGCGGGGTAGGCCATGCTCGAGATCAACTGCGATTTCAGTTTCGCCTGGTGGTCCAGAATATCCGCGAGGCGAAGCAGCACACTCTCCAGCGCGCCGCTCACCTCGCCCGCGCGCACCATGCTGACGTAGATAGCGGGAAATATGCGCAGATGCTCGGCCATGGCGTCGCCCAGGCTGCTTCCGCTGTTCACCTTGTCGCGGATTTCATAAATGGCGGCCTGAAGGCGCGGACGGCTCGTCTGATCGATCAGCGCGCCGAGCGCCTCGACCAGCGGCATGCCCGCATGAAGCAGCACGCCCAACTGCCGGGTCATCAGCGCAAGATCGCGCACGGGCACCCGTCCGCGGCGGCTGACCTTCCGGGCGCGCCGCGCGCGACCCTGGCCCCGGCCGTCATCGCGTTCCCGGCCAGGCAGATCGAGGCGCATCTCGGCGCTCTCCACCACCTTCGTGGGGTAGAGGTCGAGTTCGCGCAGTTTACGGCGCGCCTGCGCCGGGGTGTCGGCGTCAATGACGCCCTTCGTGGCTTTTCCCGTCGCCTTGGCGATGGCTTTATACTGGTAAACGGGCATATATGCGTTTCCCGCCGCGCCCGCGCGCGGCGTCAGTCAATGATCTGTTCTTCGAGGTCTTCGCGGGTGACACGAAGAATCTCCTCGACGGTGGTGACGCCTCGGAACATTTTTTCCGCGCCGTCTTCACGCAGGGTGCGCATGCCGAATTTGCGCGCTTCGCGCTTGATGATGTTGGAATCCACGCCGCGCAGGACCAAATCCTGGATGTGGGGATTCATCACGAGCACTTCGAAAATGCCGGTGCGTCCGAAATAACCGCGCTGGGAGCACTTGGCGCAGCCCACGCCGCGCCAGAGCACCTGGGCGCGGGGATTGTCCGGCTTCACACCCAATTCCACGAGGCTTTCGTGTTCGGGGGTGTAGGCTTCCTTGCAGTTCTCGCAAATCCGGCGCACCAGGCGCTGCGCCTGGATGGCGATGGTGGACGAGGTGACCAGGAACGACTCGATGCCCATGTTGATCAGGCGAGTGATGGCGCCCGCGCTGTCGTTGGTGTGGAGCGTGGCGAAGACCAGGTGGCCTGTCAGCGAGGCCTGCACCGCCATTTCCGCCGTTTCATGGTCGCGGATTTCGCCGACCAGGATGACGTCGGGGTCCTGGCGCAGGATGCTGCGCAGGCCGGAAGCGAAGGTGAGGCCGATCTTCGGTCGCACCTGAATCTGGCCGATGCCCGGGATCAGGTATTCGATGGGGTCCTCCACCGTGATGATGTTCTTGTCGGGCGAATTGACCTTCTGCAGCGCCGCATAGAGCGTGGTGGATTTGCCGGAACCCGTCGGCCCCGTGACCAGAATGATGCCGTGCGAGGCCGTGATCAGGCGATCCATCGCTTTGTGGTCCCGTTCATCCATGCCCAGTTGTTCCAGGCTGAACAGGAAATTGCCCTTTTCCAGGATGCGCATGACCACGCGCTCGCCGTGGGCGATGGGGATGATCGAGACGCGGATATCTATTTCCTTGCCGCTCAGGCGAATCTTGATGCGGCCGTCCTGCGGCAGGCGGTGTTCAGCGATGTTCAGATTGGCCATGATCTTCACGCGGGAAACGACCGCCGCCTGCTGGGAGCGCGGCACCTGGAACTTCTCGTAGAGCACGCCGTCAATACGGTAGCGAACACGCACCTCGCGCTCGAACGGTTCGATGTGGATATCGGAGGCGCGCTCGCGCACCGCGCCGGTGATGACGAGGTTGATGAGTTTGATGATGGGCGCTTCGTTGGCGAGGTCCATCAGGTCGCGCGCCGATTCGGCATGGTCCAGGCTGTGGATCACCGATTCCGCGTCGTCCTCTTCCGCCATGGTGATGCTGTCAATCATTTCGGCGGCGTTGTCGCCCTGCTGGTCGAAGTAGGTGTCAATGATGTGCTGAATATCCTGTTTGCGGCAGAGCACGGGCAGCACCGGGCCGCCCAGCAGAATCCGGAGATCGTCCAGCGGCAACAGATTGACCGGGTCGTTCACCGCGACATAATAGGCGGCCCCGTTCTGCTTGTAGGGGACCATGTAGTACTCGCGAATGAAACTGATGGGGGCTTTCGTGGTGAGCGAGGAGTCCACCTGGCTGAGCAGGTCAGGTTCAAAGGGGATATCATACTGCTCGCTCATCGCCTGCAGGAGCAGGTCCTCTTCGACATAGCCGAGATCGAGCAGAATCTCGCCCACGTGCTTGGGACGGATTTTCTGCAGTTCCATCGCTTCTTTCACCTGCTCCGGGTGCACCGACCCGCGCCGCAGGAGAATGTCGCAGAGTTGCTTGTCCTGTTCGCCCCGCATGGTTTACCTCTTGATGTCGCCGCGACCGTAGAGCACGGTCTCGCGCTGCCCCAGCAGTTCCTCCGAGCGGTCGAAGGTCGGATGATGCCGCTTGCGGAGTTCGCGCTTCTTCTTGACTTTCCTGAAGAAGCCGCGATCGAACAACTGGTCTATGTTTGTGTCGTGGTATTCGCCGACCTTGTACTGGGTGACCCGGTCGAGGTCCACGCCTTCCTTCACAATATGCGGCGTTACGAGCACCACCAGATTCTTCTTGGTCATCTTGTTGTCGCGCCTGCCGAAGAGCCATCCGAGCACGGGAATGTCGCCGAGCACCGGCGGCTGCGTGCGCGTGCGGTTCTTCTCGTCCTTGATCAGACCGCCGATGACCGCCGTTGATCCGTCTTTCACGAGAATTTTGTTTTTGATTTGCGATTTGGCCGTCGTGGGACCGGCGATGTTGGGGTCCACACCGCCCTGGGCCACGGGAATGTTGACGATCGAGGAGTCTTCAATTTCCATTTGCAGCAGGACATTGTCACCCTCGCTGATTTGCGGGGTCACGGTGAGTTTGATGCCGACGTCCTGCCGCTGCACGCGGGTGTAGCCGTAGTAAGGGTTCACCGCCGCCTGCTGGGTCGTGCCGGTGAGGCCGCGCTGCTGGCTGGTGATGAACGGCACCTCGTTGCCCACCACAATCGAGGCCTCCTCGTTGTCCACTGTCACCAGGCTGGGCTGGGAAAGCACCTCGGCTTCGCTGATGGCCTCGATCGCCTGAAAGAGCAGGGGCACAAAGGGAAGTTTCACTTTGGTGCCGCCGCCCAAATCCCATTCAATATCGTCGAAAACACCGGCCGTCACGCCGCCGCCGGCGCCCAAGCCCATGATCTGGCTCAGTCCCGGCCCAGCCACCAGCGTACTGGCCGCCTTTGCCACCATCGCCAGTTCATCCAAACCGGATTTGCCTGTAAGGCCGCTGACATCGGCGGCCGAAGGCACCAGCCCCGTGATGGTGGAAGTGCTGGTCATTCCAAAGCCGTCCCGGCCTTTCACTGCCGCCGCATCCACGGCCAGCAGGAAGTCGTTGGTCATGCTGACCTGCATGATCACCGCCTCGACCAATACCTGGCGCGGCGGCACATCAAGCCGGGCGATGAAGGATTCCAACAGTTTGTAGTCCTGGGGCGAAGCCACGATCAGCAGGGCGTTGGTCTGGTCATAGCGGGAAACATGCACCTTCTGCTCGAACGGCTGCACTTCCGTCGCCTGCGCCGGGGCCGCGCCGCCCGCACCGCCGGCGGCGGCGGTGCGCCGGGGCGCTGTGCCGATGAGCGGCTGCAACGCCGACTCCACTTGTTCCGCATCAGCGTTCAGCAATTCGTAGATGTGCAGGTTGTTCGCTTCATAGGGCGTCGGAATATCGAGGCGCTTCACCAAATCACGCACCCGCTCCATCATGCCGTCCGACGCCAGGACGATCAGCGCATTGAGGCGCTCTTCCGGCACCATGCGGAGCACTTCCTCGCGCGTGA
>CAZLII010000171.1:0-8288 GCA_964559065.1 uncultured Nitrospirales bacterium
CGAATCAACAGACGGCCCATTCGACTGCGTCGTTATGACCGCGCCGCCCACTACCGATATGACCGGCCCGATGGTGTCCGCGACGGGCACCGTGCGCGTCACCTGCGCGGCGGGATTGCCCGCAGTGTCCATCGCGTCGTAGGTGACCGTGTACACCGCGCCCAGGACGCTGGTATCAACGAAATCACCGCCCACCGTGACGGAGATTGGGCCGTCGCACCCGTCCGTCGCGGTCGCACCCGCGTCCACATAGACGCTGCCGCATTCGACATTCACCTCTGCGCGGCCAAGGCGCGTGATGACCGGCGGGGTGTTGTCCACGATGGTCACGTTGCGCGTCACCTGTGGAGCGGGATTGCCGGCGTTGTCCATGACATCGTAGGTGATGGTGTACACCGCACCGAGAACGCTGGTGTTGACGACATCACCGCCAACCACAATGGAACCGGTTATGTTGTTGCCGCAGGCGTCCGCCGCAGTCGCGCCGGCATCCACATAGGGAAGGCCGCATTCGGCGTTAACAGCGGGATCGCCCAGCAATGTGATTAAGGGAAGGCCGGGGGCCACAACAGTGACTGCGCGAGTCACTGTCGGGGCAGGGTTGCCCCCGGCGTCGTGAACATTGTAAGTGATGGTATAGTCGCCCGGTACGGACGTGCCTGTGAAGGTGCCGCCGACCACGATGGCGCTGCTAAGGTTCCCGTCGCAGTCGTCCGCAGCCGTCGCGCCCGCATCTGTATAGGGATCGCCGCAATTCAGGATGACCGCAGGGTCGCCCAGCAAGGTGATGAGCGGCGGGGTGGTGTCCACCACATTGACGGTGCGCGTCACCTGGGCCGCGACATTGCCCGCAGCGTCCGTGGCGTCATACCGGATAATGTAGGTGGCCGGCGCATTCGGGTCCACCACGTCGCCGGAGACCGACACGGTAAGCGCACTGCCGCAGGCATCCTCGGCCGTCGCGCCCGCATCCACATAGGGGTCGGTGCATTCGACGCTCACCACCGCATCGCCCAGACGGGTTATGACCGGGGCCGCCGCAACAGCGCCGCCCAGATGCGCCCCGGACATGGGCATGCTCATCGGGTTGTCGCCGCTGTCGGCCACCGCCGGATTCACCTCAACCAAGATATCGCCGCCGTTCAGCATGATATGCGCGGGGCAATTCCACTCCAGGTTGTGCGTAATGTTATCAAGCGTGGAAACATTGACGGGAACCGCGGACAGCGTTCCAAGACCCGACCCGGACACGGTATAGTTGCCGGGAACCAGCGCTGAAGCGCCCATGGCCTTGTTGAAGGTCACTGCCACGTTGAGCATGTCCACCACAGCCACGGACACGACATGCGGTCGCGCATCGCCCATGACATGCACCGTTCTGGTCAGGGGCGGAGCGGCATTGCCGGCGGCGTCAATGGCATTATAGGTCAGCACATAGGTGCCCACCGCCGGATCGGCCGGGTTCATGCCGTCATAACCGATATCAAGCGCGATCGGGCCGTCGCATACATCAACGGCGGTGGCCGTGTCCACATAGGGTACGCCGGCATCTATATACATCTCACTGGGTCCGTTCAGCGCAATGACCGGCGGGAAATCGTCCTCGATGGTGACGGACAGGATGCCCGTGCCCACATTGCTCGAACTGTCCGTCGCGCTGTACTCGACGAGATAGGTGCCCACTGCCGGATTGGCGGGATCCAATCCGTCGTAGTTGATGATCACCGTGGGAAGCGTGCCGTTGCAGTTGTCGAGCGCGGTCACCGTAGGCAACGCAAAGGTGGAACGATTGCACTGCACGACCAACGGCGCAGGAATCTGCACGACCGGCGGCACCGTATCGAGCACCGTCACCGGCGCGGCGCAGGAACCGGTTCTGCCAAGGATGTCGGTGACCACCAGCGTGACGGTTACGCCTGGATTGTTGACATGCGAGCAGTTGAAACTGTTGCCTGTCAGGTGCAGACGCCAGACCGGCGCTTCCAATACCGTCGCGGCCGGATTCCAGACCACGGCCGGGTCGCCAATGGATGTGGCCAACGCCAGATCAACGATCGTCGGGGTATCCACGCATCCCGCAACAGGCGCATTGAGTGTGCGCTCAAAGGCGCCCATGTCTGCGCGCGCCACCCCGGTGCCGCCGTTCAGCGGGCGATACACACCCCGGATGTCATCGCCGGAGACAATCGCGGGATCGCCCGCGTCAATGGCCGGCGAACCCGGTTGCGGCATGTAAGCGGCATCCAGCACTGGGTTTAGCCCTGTGTTGCCGGTGCCCGGCTGACGTTCCTGCAGCGCGCAGTATGTGATGCGCAAAAGTTGCTCACTCTCTGCGGGTTTATCCAATCTCAGTCCGCCGCCCGCATTATTCCACACAATGCTATTACTCATGACAACCGTGGAATTCCATGCGTAGAGGCCGCCACTGCCCACGCCATCGGCAGTGTAACCGGGATTGCCAATGCTATTGTCAACCATGGTCACGAAGCGAAGATGGGCGCTGGCCGGGAATGTATCATTGGCGGTGTTGCTGACGCCGCCGCCGCCGCGAAGCGGACGCTGCGCGTCGTCGGCAAGACGATCGGCCTGGTTCCCGGCGATGATGGTGTTTAGTATATAAGGATATGCGCCGTTGACAGCGCCGGCTTCATTGGCAATGCCGCCGCCGCTCACATGCGCGCGGTTGTTCAAAATCCGGCAATTGGCGATGAACGGGGCCGACTGCAAGTTGTAAATGCCGCCGCCCCGGAACGCATGATACTTGCCCAGCGAGCCTTTGGCATAGCCGCCGGTGATGGTAAACCCGTCGAGGAGCGTATTGACGGCGCTGGCGGCCTCTGTTCCAAAAACGACCACATGGAAGGCTTGGAGACCATTGCGGGACGTTGCGCCGCTAATGACCGCACTGTTCTGCGCCCGCGCCCGCTGCGCGCGGCTGGTCTCCTGAATACCTGAGCCGCCTCGGTAACCCTCAAAGCCGCCCAGTAAATGGACATTGTCCTTTATAATCAGGGCGCCGACCGTGCCGCCCCAAGATTCTGTCCTGCGTTCGCCGTAGGTAATCGGCGCGCCCGTCGGGCCGCCCGCTACCCACACTTCGCCGCCGCCTGCTGCCCCCACGGCATTCATCGTCGGTTGCAGCGTATGGAAGGCTGTCGCCCAACTCAAGCCACCCTCCTCCGGCCCCGGCGCCGTTGGATCAACCCGGAACACCTGACCGGTGCTGACCGTCACGACGGCCAAGGCGCTATCGGCGATATAGGCTTCTTCCGGAGAAAAAGTCAGGCGGACCTGCGCGCGATACGCGCCGGCGTCCGCCAACTGCGCGTTGGTAATGGTGTAGAAGGTATTGCCCGCGCCCCAGTCCGTGAGGTCAACAAAACCAGTCCCCGTATTCAACTGCCAGCGGTAGGACAACTCCCCCTCAACGACCACGGAATTGACCGTCATGGTATAAGAATCATCAATATCCAGATTGGCGCCGACCGGCTGCGTATCAATCGGGATATACCAGCGCGGATATACGTTCACTGCGGTGACATCAGAATGAATTGAATACAAGTAAAAATCGCCTTCAATGGGCAACATTACATGGACGCGGTACTCGGCCATGTCTTGTTCCGTCAGATTGCTGAGAACAAGCGAGGCATCCGTTTCCCCGACGAGGTTCACCCACGCGCCGTCAATATATTTTTGCCATTGATAGGCGGGCGTGCCATAGGCCACATCCACAGCCACCGTCAGGGTTGCCGTCTGACCGGGCAGGAAATCGCCGCCTTCCGGCTGCTGGGTAATGATGAGTTCGGGCGGCTCAGGACCGACCACGGTAAATATCTGGTACACTAACAGGCACTCCCCGCTGAACGCCCGCATCTGATAACTGCGCTCCACGGTCACCCCCCCGTAGGAGTACACGTCCACCACGGCGGACAGGGTGAGGTCCGTCTCGCCGATGATCGGCGTCATGGCATAGGGCGACAAACCGGAATACCATTGATATGTCACATCAGGATACGTGGTGATCGGGTCCACGGAAAGCGTGAACGGCGCGCCATAATAATCCAACGGTTCTACGGGCGGGTCCATTGGGTACAGCGCGCCTTGAGTGATCAGCCAAGTATCCAAATCTTCGCCGGCCGCGATATATTCTTCGATATTATATGTACCGTCACCGTTCAAATCGCCCTGATCAGGAAGAACAGCCAAATAATCCGGCAGGCACTGGAAGTAAGTGCAACTGAAAAGAGCGGCAAAATTCTCAAGCGTCGTGCACATTTGCGCGTCGGTCAGGCGAATCCGAACACTGGTAATTGGGGACAAGTCAACAGGCACCGTCACGTCAATGCCGGACACCATGCCCCACGGCGGGCAGTTAATGGCCTTTTCCGATTTGTCCGCTTCCGGCGCGTCAAGGTCGGCGGGCCATTCCCCACCCTCCTTTTCCAACGCATCCAATAAGGCCTTGGGATCAATCTCCATTTTCAAATTGTCCAGCAATGTGGGCAACACTTTCTCCACAAAAAGATTGGCCAGACGCCCCATAAAAGTCTGCCAGTAAGCCACTGCGCGGGGATCGCCGAGGGTCATATACGCCGCCGTGATATTGGCCAACATCTCCGACAACTGAGGATGCAACTCATCCAAGAGCGGCCCGCCGCCGAAAGTGCCGAAAAGTGAAGGCACATCGAAACACTCCGTGCCTAAGCCCAAAGGAAGTTCCATGCAATTTTCCCGACCCGTTCGAATGTCAGGATACATGTCAAATGTGATGATATAGGTGGCAGTTAATCGTACTGACAGGATTTCCAGTTCGGTGGCCAGTACATGCGCCTTGTTGTACTCGAAAGCAGCGCGAATCTCATCCATCACTTCAGGCGCAACGCCCTCAACGCAAAGCCCCGGGGTGAGCAGGGCTTCAAGGAATCCCCAGAAGTGATCCGCGCGAATCGTCGGCGCGGCCACCCAGTCCGGCGCGCCGCTGGCGCCGTGCGCCGCGCCAAAGGGCGCTTCCGGCACCCATCCCGGGCCATCCTGTCCGAGTATCGTCGTCCAAAACGCCGGGTCCCCGCCGCAAGGCTCGGACCACCCATTACAGGGCGGAATATAAAGCTGGGACATCATCTCATCAAGAATGGCCTGCGCTTCCGCCGCCAGTTGCTGATAATTTTCCCAGTTTTCGCCTATCATGTAGGCGGATGCCGCCGGTGTTCCCACGCCCCCGGCGGCCACGATGAGCAATGACAGTACGAGAACCTTGTGAATGTTGGTATTCATGATCGCACACCTTCCCTTTCCATGCCTTGATGACACGGTATGACCCTGCGCTTGCACACAGAAAATCCTCTTTCTTCCGCCGATACTCTCCGCAATTCCCATGCCACGTTAAACCGTCCATTCCCGGTATCCATGGCGCGCCTGAAACAGCCCGGCACTTTCGGACGGAATACCGCAGGCGATGAGACATACACACACCACATGGCGGGACGGCGCAGCCTTAGACACAACTGCTGGGGGGCGGTCATCCACTGCTTCCCAGGCCAGAAGCGGAGATGCATGCGAGATGCGCGCATCCTGTGTACCAGGAGCGCCTGATTTGGAACCAATGCCGGATGAGGGGCTGCTGTACGCAGAAAATATGCGCAATTATTGCGCAATATCGGACTCTTTAGCAGTGCAATAATTACGCATATGAAGAGCCTTCGACGCCGTGGTGATGCGCGCGTGCGCGCCGAAGAACTTCTGTTAGCGGGGGCTGGATTCGAACCAGTGACCTTTGGGTTATGAGACTTATCTGGTGTTTTTCTCTAACCCCTTGCGATATCTATAACTTACGACGGACGCACGGGATACGTCCCTTGGCCACTACGTGTCCATGTGTTCCATGAACTAGACCGCTTCGCGGTAGGGTGCGGTATTCGGTGCGCTGGAATCAAGTTTGGGGGCCGTGTTCGGGCCTCAGATTCTCGTCGTGTTGCATTACTTCCACGGTTTCTCTGAAGTCCTTGTTCGTTTCCTCCTATTCTTCTTGGTTGGACTCGGCTATGGGAGCCGGGAATGCAACTGAGGAGAAGAATGATGACTCCCTTACGTCAACGCATGATCGAGGACATGAAGCTGCGCAACCTTTCCGCTTCGACGCAGGACAACTACGTCCGGTACATTGCCGACTTGGCCCGCTACTTCGGGAAGTCGCCGGAGTTGCTCGGGCCTGAAGAGATCCGCGCGTACCAACTGTATCTGGTGAATGAACGTGGCCTTTGTGCGAACACCATGAGTGTGGTGGTTTGCGCCTTGCGGTTTTTCTACCGGGTCAGGGCACCGCGGGATTGGGTGGTCGATGAGATTCCCGCGCCGAGGCAGCCACGCCGATTGCCGGTGGTGCTCAGTCCGACCGAGATCGCCCAATTCTTTGATGCCGTCAGACACATCAAGTATCGGGCCATCCTGATGACGGGATATGCCACGGGCCTGCGGGTCTCGGAGATCACCCATTTGAAGGTTCAGGATATCGACAGCAGCCGCATGACCATCCGGGTTGATCAGGGCAAGGGCAAGAAGGATCGCTACGTCATGCTCTCGCCCCGGCTGCTGAAGGTCCTGCGCATCTATTGGGTGACCTGCCGCCCCCAGGACTGGCTGTTCCCGGGCGCGAAGCCGGATAAGCCCATCAGCGTAGGCTCGGTGGACCACGTATGCAAACAGGCGCGCCACGACGCCGGCATCAAGAAGCGCGTCACGCCTCATATCCTGCGCCATTCGTTCGCCACCCATCTGATGGAGGCCGGCACGGACCTTCGGATCATTCAGGTCTTGTTGGGACACACCACCCCGAGGACAACGGCCCGTTACACCCACGTGGCGGTTCACAACATAAGGGACACCAAAAGCCCCCTTGACGCGCTGCCCGTTTCCTGACGCATCGGCATCGTCATGGGAAGGCCGCGTATCGAGGTGGCCGATGTCTTCCGCGAATACGGGGAGGAATATCGGCGACTGCACGCTTCGTCCATGTCCGTCGAGCAGCGGCGGGTCATGCGCGCGATTGATCTGTGCCGCACCGCCGCGCTGGGCGGCCACGTCGACCGGTGTGACCGGTGCGGCCATGAAGTCATCTCGTACAACTCCTGCCGGAACCGGCATTGCCCCAAATGCCAGAATCTGGACAAAGCCCTCTGGCGCGAGGAACGGCGCAGCGAAGTGCTGCCCGTGCCGTACTATCATGTCGTCTTCACCTTGCCCGCCCAACTCGCTCCCGTCGCTCTGCAGAATAAGCGCGTGGTTTACGATATCCTGTTTCGGGCGGTATCCCAAACGCTGCTGCGGATCGAAGCGGACCCCAAGCATCTGGGCGCCCAGCTGGGCTTCGTGGCCGTGCTGCACACGTGGGGCCAGACCCTCCACCATCACCCCCACGTCCACTGTGTCGTACCCGGCGGCGGCTTGAGCCCGGATGGCGAACGCTGGATTTCCTGCAAGAAGGGATTCTTCCTGCCGGTCCGCGTCCTGTCCCGGCTCTTCCGCCGCCGCTTCCTCGACGCCTTGGAACGGACCTTCCAACAGGGCCGGCTGGTATTCCACGGCGCTATCCAGGCGCTGGCCCAACCAGAGGACTTCACAGCACTCCTGCAGAGGTGTCGAAAGACCGAGTGGGTGGTCTACGCCAAGCCGCCCTTTGCCGGTCCAGACGCCGTCCTCGATTATCTTGCGCGCTACACCCACCGCATCGCCATCTCCAACCACCGCCTCGTTCGGATGGAAAACGGCACGGTCACCTTCACGTACAAAAACTACAAGACCGGCCTTCACAACCAGACCATGTCTCTCGATGCGCACGAATTCATTCGCCGTTTTCTACTGCACGTGTTGCCCAACGGTTTCCAGCGCATCACGACCGCTCCGCCAGGCCTATCGAGGGCCGCCCCCATGATTCACGGTCAAGCGCAATACGTTCAAAGTCCCCTCTTCTCGCCCACGAGGCGGCACACGATGCCTCTGTCTTCGCACCCCAAAAACGTCTTTCTGGATCCCCAAAGTTACCCCCGGTCACGCCCCCGTCCCCCCGAAAACAGCAGCCGCCCTCTACACACCCTCCTTACTGAGCCGAGAAACCTCGCTGCATCAAAAAGCGGCCACCACCAATCCCCATAGCCTCGGCCCGCACCATACCGCGAAGCGGTTTAGTTCGTGAAGGCCTTTTCGGGAATGCTGCCAGACTCCCGAAAAGGCCCTATCCCATGTAGCACATGTTGCTCAAAAAAAGTGGCACACAAAGTGACACATCTCGGCGA
>CAZLII010000172.1:0-8276 GCA_964559065.1 uncultured Nitrospirales bacterium
TATGGCATAGGAATACGACGGGGCGGTCCTGGCGCAGCGCCACCGACGCGGCGCTGATGCGGGATTGCCGGCAGGCCGCGCGGCCGCCCGGAACTTCGGCAACATGGCGGCAGGCCCGGCAGCCCCCCCATCCCACGATGCGCGGCCCTTCCTGGTTGCGTTCCACGTAATGCACGCTCAGCGGGGTTCCCGCGCAGCGCGCCGCGCGTTCGAGGAGCGCGGCGGCCGCTTCGGAACGCAGCACGGCAAGAGGCGACGTCATGCATCCACCTCGAAGACCGGAGTGGGTGCGTCCTGCGCCGCAACGAACAACCGGACATCGCGCCCGCGCAGCGCCCGCGCCGCCATGGCGTGCGCCAGTTCCGGACGGTTGTTGTTCTCGCTGACGTGCATCAGCACCACCGTGCGCAGCGCCTCATGCCATAAACTATCCAACAGCGAGCACATGTCCTGGTTGGAGAGATGGCCGATGCGGCTTCGGATACGCTGCTGCACCTGCGGGGGATAATGCCCCATCCGCAGCATGTCCGGGCAATAATTTGATTCAATCACCAGCGCGTTGGCGCCGGCCAGGCGGGTCTTGATCAACTGCGACGGTTTGCCGAAATCCGTCGCAAATCCGACCTTGCAACCGTTGCATGAGACGGTGAAACTCACCGGGTCCGCCGCATCGTGCGGCACGCTGAAACTGGCAACTTCCAAGTCGCTCATCCGTATCCGGTCGCCCGCCTCAAAAATCACCGGATTCGGGATGTCGCCCATGGTGATGGGAAGTGATTCGCGCGTGCCGGCAGTCATGAACACCGGGATCTTCAGCGCGCGCGCCAGCACCCCGACGCCCCGTACATGGTCGGCATGCTCGTGCGTGACAAAGACGGCATCCAAGCGGGCAACCGATTCCCCCAGCATCGCCATGCGCGCTTTGAGTTGTTTCAGGCTGAAGCCGTTGTCAATGAGAATCCGGGCGGAATCGGAAGCCACCAGGGCGGCATTGCCGCTGCTCCCGCTGCCCAAAAGGCAAAATTGAAATGATCCCATGGGGGTGCCCAATGCTTCGTATGGTCGAACATGCCGAGTATATCAATCCCAAAGAAGAAGCATCAATTGACAGATTTCCGGGGCGCGTCTATAATGCAGGGGTGTGTGGCCCGCGACGCATCATTGGATGCGTCGCGCGGGTTCCTTGCGGGAAGCATTCCGGCAGGCGACGCCCGTCGCCACCTCATGCGGCTGTTGTAAGTGACTGATCTATGGAAGGAACTCCGCGCCAATGCTGCGCATGGAACATCGGCAGGTTCAGACCCAGAAGCAGACGCAGCAATTGATGCTGACGCAGAAGATGCAGCAGGCCCTGCATATTCTGCAACTGTCCGGCGTGGAACTGGAACAGCATATCCAGCAGGAATTGGAGAACAACCCCTTCCTGGAACTGGTATCCCGCGCCGAAGAGCCGCCCGCGGCGTCCGCAGAGCAGACATCAACCGCCCAGGACGAACAGGAATTTGATGTCTGTTTTGATCTGGACGATTATTGCGACAAGTGGGACATCAAGCACCGGGAAGGCCAGGACCTGAGTTACAACGAGGACTTGCACACCCGGCGGCGCTACTACGAAGACTCCATCACCCAGCACGAATCCCTGCGCGCCCATCTGCTCAGCCAGATGCGCCTCGCCGCGAGAACGGACACCGAGTACGCCATCGGCGAGCGGATCGTCATCGGCGACATCAACGAAAAGGGCTTTTTCACCGGAGATGCCGCGGAAATTGCGAAGGAATTGGACGTTTCGGAGGAGGCGGTGAACCAGGTGCTGGACATGATCAAGCGCTTCGAACCCACCGGCGTGGGCGCGCGCGACATGAAGGAATGCCTGCTCCTCCAAATCGAGGCCTTTCATCCGGAGGAGGAAGACCTCAAATGCCTGGTGCGCGATCACCTCGACGCGCTGCTGCGCAACCAGATTCCGCAGATCGCGCGCGAGATGAAGGTTAAGTCGGAGCGCGTGGATGAACTGAAGGGGATGCTCAAGGCGCTCAATCCCTGGCCGGGCCATGAGTACGCAGGCAGCGCGACCCAGTACATCACCCCCGATGTCGTGGTGGAAAAGATTGACGACCAATACGTCGTGCGGCTGGTCAGCGAACGCGTCCCGGAAATCCGCGTCAACGAAAAATATCTCGCCACCGTGCGCAAAGGCAGCATTTCCAAACAGGAAAAGGACTACATCCGCGAGAAGATCGAAGCGGCGAACTGGCTGCGCCGCAATCTCACCCATCGCCAGGAAACCATCCTCAAAGTGGCCCAGGCCATCGTGGATTTTCAGCAGGCGTTTCTCGAAAAGGGAGTGGAACACATCCGCCCGCTCACCCTGCAAAACGTGGCCGACGTGGTCGGCGTGCACGAATCCACTGTCGCCCGGACCACCCGGGGGAAATACATCCAGACCCCCCAGGGGCTTTTTGAACTGAAGTATTTCTTCTCCCCCGGCCTGAGCGCGGACAACGGCGACAACCAATCCTCCAAGAGCATCCAGGCGCTGGTCAAGAAGATCATTGACGAAGAAGACAAGCGCAAGCCGCTCAGCGATCAGCGCATCGCCGAGATCATCAAGGAACGCGAAGGCGTCAACATCGCCCGCCGCACCGTCACCAAATACCGCGAGATGATGGGCATCCTGAAGGCATCCATGCGAAAGGAGTATTGATCTCCTTCCACGTCACCGACCGAAGGTCAAGCCCGACCGAAGGTCTCCAAGAAATTTGCAGGCTAAAGCCTGTACTCCAGAACTGCGCGCTCTTCCCATCCTCGTGACACCGCTCCTGCGGTGTCACGCGCGCCCGCCCTACGTTGCGCCGCAGGAGCGGTGCAACGAGTGTTACAGTGCCCCGACATCACCGGAACTGCAGCGCAAAGAGGTCGGCATCCATCATGACAAAGCGCAGGCGCACCGGCGTTCCCGCGAGGCGACCCGCGTCGGACTGTCCTTTCCAGCGCACCGGACGGTCCAGCATATTGCCGATCAGTTCCTCGCTGTCCGCCTGCGCAAAGCCCTCCAGGGGCGCGCCGTCTGCATCCTGAATCTCCACCCGCACGCTCCCCGCCGCCGATGTGGCGAAGTTCAGGACCAGTTCCCTGCCGGCAAAAAGCAGCGGCTTCGTCAGCATTTCGCCGCCCGCATAGGGCGCGCGCACGGAGACGAATCCATCCGGGCGTAGCACATACCTGACCAGATGATGCGTAGGCTGGCCGTAATTGTGCTGGACATAGAGCGACATTTCCCTGTCGCCGGTGGGCACGATGCCCCAAGCCGGGTAATTGGTCCGCGAGGTCCAGTTTTCCAGTCCGATGCCCGGTTTCAAGAACCCTTCCATAAACGTGCGCGCGTACTGCGCGCCGCCCCGGCTGCTCAGCAGCACGATGTCCGAGCAGTCTGCGTCATAGCGCCCTTCAATCCCCAGGCGTTGCGCATCTTCCCTGGACACCACCCGCCGCCCGGGCATGAAGCGCGCCGCCGTCGCGATGTACAGGTGCGGCGCGCGGTAATAGGGCGCGGTCTGGTTGGTGTAGAGATGCTCCATCGGCGCACCGCCGAAATCCATGGGGACGGGGTCGGTCCATGTCAGAAAATCCGGCGACGTGCAGCGGCTGATCGTGCGAAACCCCGCAAATTCGCCCTCGCTCCACGTCCGCAGATAACACACGTAACAGCCTTCGCTTTCCGACCAGAACGCGACGTTCTGTGAGTCCAGCGCACCCTTGGCAATCACCGGTTCGTCCTGCATCTTGCGCCAGCGCAGCCCATCCTCGGAGACAAAGGCGGCCAATCCACTTGCTTGTGTGCCGCCGAGCGCCTTGTAGCGCTCTGCGGCGGGCGCGCCGGGCCGCGTGTCTAGGAAAGGCGCGAAATTGTGGGAATATGGCGCCATGTCCGCGAGCACGACATTGTTGGCGCTGGAACCGTTTACCGCATACAGGCCCAGTTCCGGCTTGACCCAGTGAATGCCATCCCGGCTTTCCGCGTAACAGGTGCTTTCCGCCGCTGATCCGTCTTTGCCGGCGGCAGGCAGGCCGCGATAATACAGCCGATACCGGTCGCCGTCCTTGAATACGGTGACATAGCCGCAATAGCGACCTTCCCAGGGCTGGTCGAAGCGGAGCGCTGTCTCGGCGGGGCGCGGTTCGTGCAGGTGCAGCGCGGTTCCGTCCAGGCGTTCGATGAGAAAATGGTCAACGAAAAACTCCAGACGTCCGCCAATGTCCACAGGCGCTTCCAACGGCGTTGCAGCCCACGCAATTCCCAATCCCGCCAGACCCATCACAATCGCAATCCCACATAAAACACGCATCACCCTGCCCTCCCTTTCCTTGGCGCATGCAACCAGTTTCAAGTCCGCCCATGCGCCTCCAGCATATACGCGGCCGTTCACCTCTGTCCAAAAAGCATTCTTAAGATGGCAGTTGCCGGCTTGGTCATTTGTAACACATTGGCCAAATGAGGCCGGCGTTCACCGACAGTTCCAGCAATTCGTGGCGATTCAGGAAAAAACCTATTGGTAACATTTTAGCCGACTGCAGTAATCACTCCGCATAACCCCGTCATTGCGAGCGAAGCGAAGCGTAGCGCGGCAATCTGGATACCCAGTGCGCCTCAGATTGCTTCGCTCAGCGGCGCTGTGCGCCGCTTCGCCCGCAATGACGAAAAGAAAGCATTATGCGCGTTGATTTCAAAGGTTGCGCCAGTCGCTTAAAAGGTTACTAATATGCTTAAATATATTGAAAAAAAAGGGTGCATCTTGTATAGTAACCATGATCCTGTCCGAGGGAGGATTTCCGGATGAACCGGATATGGCGTTGGGGTTACACCAAGGGATAGAAGTAGGATTGGCAATCGGTCCTCCGGTTGTTGGGGCGTCAGGTGTCGAGAAAGGAGGGAAAAGGATGCATGCTGGATGGATAGGGGCGATAGTCGGCGTGATCTCTGGCGGGATCGGAGCAACTATTGGGGTATACTTCAGCATCAAGAACACCGTCAGCGCGCGGGAACGCGCGTTCATGGTAAAAGCATGCGCAGTATTCTGTATTGCAGTCATCGTGTTTCTGGGGCTGATGTTTCTCCTGCCCAATCCCTACCGCTTCTTGCTCTGGATTCCCTACGGAATCCTGCTGCCCTTGGGGATCATATACGGGAATCGCACCCAGCAGCGAATCCGCCAAGAGGAGAAATCGCAGGACAAAGACGCGTCCGCCGCGCCGTGACATCCCTCTTCACCTTTGGGCGCAATGCGCCTAACCGCCCAGTTCGCGGACCCAGTCCATGAGGCTTGGACACCTGGGAAAGCGGCGGCCGTTCAGCCAATCGCCCGCGATGGCGTATTCCAATGGCGCGCCCCGTTCGATACGCAAGATAACCTGATGTTCCTCCCGGAGCGCCGCATATCGGAGGTAGGCGGTGCGGGGGAAGATGACGGCGATGCTGACGGGGCCGATGGCCGGGTCCTGCACGCTGCGCGCGGCCATGACGCCGCGCTGAGTTTCCAGGGCGAAGGTCTCATTGGGGAGCCGCACGAGGCCGATGCCGAGTTCGATCGCGTCATCGGGACGCCCGCCCTCCACCGTGATCTCGATGGGCGAATCCTTGCGTTGCTTGAGGCGCGCGCCGCGCGAGACTTCGCCAATCGCGCCGTCGGGGAACACGAAGGCTTCGGTCTGTTTTTCCACCTCCGCGATGGCGCTGCATACGAAGCGCACGACATAGGGGGCGTCTTCGGGGCCGACGTTTTCCGCAAGCAATTCCACGCGCACCGCTTCGGGCGACTCCGAGAGCAGCCGTTTCGACCAGCGGATCGGCCCTTTGCCGCCGGGACTGTACACGGGATACGCCGCGCCGTTCACGTAGAGCGTCGCGCCGCCCAGCCCGCAGGTCTCGCCGACATGAAGCGCGTCCATGCCCCAATCCTGTTCTTCGTGGTAGTCGCCGGCCTGCGCGATTTCCGGCAGGATCAGGCCGGGCCGCGACTTGCCGAAGAAATCGAACTGCCCCCAGTACGCGCGATACGCAACCGCCTCGTTTTCCCAGCCGATGTTCGGCGGAATCCAGTCCTGCGCCCAGGCCACGCGCGGACGCTCCAGTCGTTTGAGCAGCGCACATTGGAGGTCGCTCAACGAAGCGGTTTCGATCTCATCAACGGACATTTTCTCCACGATATGCCGCCGCATGCGCTCATAGGAACCCGTGGCGCGCAGCGCATCGAATGCGGCCCAGAAATCCCCGTCAGGATGAGCGCGTTTCAACTGCACGATCAGGCGGTCCTTCAGCACATCGAGGTAATAGAACCATGTCTGGTTGCTGCCAATCAGGCGCTCGCGCAAATCCGTGTCCAGCAGCGGGGAATCAAAGCCGCTGCGCACAAAACGGCTGATGGGGTCCGTTTCCGTCGCGCCCGACTGCGCCAGCGCATGCTCCAGCGCATTCACAAGCGCAAAGAGGTCTTTCAGGCCGCTGTCCAGCACCGGCGTCACGGTGGCGTGCATGGCGCTCCAGGTATAGGGCAGGTCCGTGTACGGGACATCGCCCGCCGTCCAGGCGTCGTCCGCCACACCGTCGCCGTCGGCGTCAAATTCCCACCGATCAATGTACCCGTCGCCGTTGGTGTCGAAATAGTCGTATCGCGCGTCCGGCTTGTCGTCGTAGTCATAGTCCACGATGAGCCAGGCGCGCTGCGCGCCGTGCAGGTGCACCCGGTTGTCCGTGGGCGAAAAATAGACGCGAATGGTTCCGGGCGTGGTGCGAAGTTCATAGCGTTTGTTGTAATGGCCGCAGTGCGGCCCGCCGATCTGGTGGAAGCCCTCCGTGCCCGGCGGGATGATGCCCTCCCACCGCTCCTGGGTGTCCAGGAACCGGCCGTCCGGCCCCCGCGCCGTGTCAATGTTCAGATCGTTTTCATTCCAGGTCAGCAGCATGTCCGCCCAAGTTTCGCGTAGCGCAAAGCCGGGCGCGGCGTAGTAGTCGAGTATCGGCCCGGTGGGGATGCCGCGCAGCGTGTAGCAGCGGGCGATGGCGGGGTCGAACCGCATGCCGCCGTTGCCGCGTCCCTCCAGGAATCCCGGCGTCATCAGGATGCTTTCCGTCGGCGCATCCGGCGCATGCGCCGAGATGGACACGTCGAAATTGCGCGGGTTTTCGGCCGAGTTGTTGTTGTCCACGTCGAAACTGTGGCGGAGGTTGTACACCTCGTAGTTTTCGGCTTCGATGCGGACCACCTCCTCCGCAGCGGTGTCGCCGTCGTGATCATAGAACGCGAAGGGATTCTCCCATCGCGGCACCCAGAAGGCATCGTCCATGCTCAGCGTGAACGCGGCAAAGACCTCATTGCCGCCGAAGTGACTGCGCGTCTGGCATTCGCGCTGCCGGTAGCCGTAGGCCACGTCATACCACAGCAGGTTGTCGTCGCCGATGTCCAGCCCCCACCATACCATGATTTCCGGCGTGTCCGTGCGCCGATACGAGGGTTTATACATCCCCACCTGGTCCACGTCGCCGTCGCCGTCGAAATCCGTGTAATCCAGCACGACATCCACAACGCCGTCCGCCTTCCAGTCGGCGACGTAGAGGTCGCTGTCGAGGTCCGGCTCGCCGCCCCATTCCAGATCGCCGTCCTCATCAATGACGCGCACCAGCACCGGGCGCGTGTTTTCGGGGTGCCTCGGCGACAGACAGACATACCATACTTCGTTGGGCCGCCCGTCGCCGGTTATGTCGAAATAGTGGCGTTCGCCGTGCTGCGTGTTAAGGACCTGCTGGACCTTCGCCGGGTCGAGGCGCACCGCATCCCCGAAAACCCGCTCGAAGAGTGGCAGATAATCCGCTGGGCCGAATGCCGCAAGAAAGATCAACAGCGGTTGGATGGCAATCATTTTCATGCTCCCTTCGCGTGCTTGATGTCGGGGGCAGAATAGGCCGAATGCGACGCGGGTTCAACATCGCGCGAAGCGCCGGGGACAACGCAAAGGACGGAAAGGACAAAAGGGACAAAAGGGACAAAAGGGACGAGAAAGGCCGTGTCACTCCGCGGTCTCCATATCCTGTTGTGGCCGGTCTCCTGACCGTGCCACGCAGCCGACCGAAGGTCTCCAATACATAAGTTGTAGTTGCAGGGTGGGGGCAGCGCAGCGAAGGCACCCCTTCAAACGCCCCGATGCGCTCCGCGCGGTGCGCATCCGACCCCGTGAATATCGTCGTTCCCTGACCCATGGAAATACACCCGGAAACCGAACTT
>CAZLII010000173.1:0-8226 GCA_964559065.1 uncultured Nitrospirales bacterium
AGGCCGACAACCGCGATTTCCTGCTGGCGCTGGTGCGGGGGCTGAAGAGGGACGGAACGTCGTGAAGTGCGAGGTACGAGAAGACAGTATCGACGTGCTGCCTGAATATGAGCGTATTCCGATTGCTTTCGATGTGCTTTCTATCCTCGAAGTACGGATCATAGATCAAGGGTTGTCAGGCATGTTCTTCTCAGAGCATAGGCTGTCAGAGCCTTTTGTGAAAGATAATGACGCACTGGAAAAGTGTAGGCCCACCAGTTGGGCGGGGCGATGGGATATTTCCAATTGGGGGGTCCTCTCGGCTTTTCTTGAAGGGCAGCGGGTTGGCGGATGCGTTATTGCCTTTGGTATGGAGAGCAACTTTGAGCAGAACGGGCCAGAACTCTGGGATATCCGTGTTGTCCCTGAGTTTAGGCGCAAAGGCATTGGATCACTTCTTTTTGACTCTGCCGTGGAATGGGCTGAGGCAAGAGAATGGAATTACCTTCGCATAGAAACCCAAAACATCAACGTGGGCGCATGCCGTTTCTATGCAAAGCACGGATGTGATCTTTGGGCGGTCGACCGGTTTGCCTACCCCGAATTCCCTGACGAGATTAAGTTCGTATGGCGCAGGGTTCTGAAAAAGAAGCAGGAGAAAAGCCTATCTTGATCCGATGGTGTCCTTCTGGTCAATCAAGAGATTCAACCGCATGGGCGGCCAGATGCGCTATGTAACCGCAGATAATAGGGAATTTCTGCTGACGCTGGTGAACAAATTGCACGAGTGAGGAAATTGTGATGACGGGAATCGCGGAGTTCGCGGAATCCATGCGTAAACAACTCTATCAGCATCTGCACCCGGCTTCTGTCACCTTTCGCGGTTCGTTCGCATCAGGAAATTTCGACGCGTACAGTGACATCGATCTGCAGGCAGACGTACATCTCCCGATGGACGGAGCGTTCTTTCGCGATCTCGAGGCAATGTTGCTCGGCCACTATGGTCCGGCGCTTATCAGATATGATCCCGATTATAGGGGAGATCGAGCCGCGCAAGGACTGAGAGTGTCTTTTTATAGTATGCCTATCTTCTGGCGTATCGATCTAAATCTTGCGTCAGATCAGGAGACGGAAGAGAAGTGGCCGAAGCCTTTTCCGGCTTGGTCAGAAGACAACTCGGCACTGATGAACCTGGTCTGGGCCTTCAAGTACGAGAAAAGAGGAAAAGCGGACTTGGCCGCTGGCTATCTGGAGGCTGCGTGCAAGAAGTTGCAGTGCGAGGTGAGTCCCTACTCTCGGGGCCAGTTGATCAAACTGTTGGAGGTGCTATCGGGACGCCAGAGCGCAGACGGTCTGCTGGTTGCGAGGCTTCGAGATCTGGTTTTGACCGGCGGCAAAGATCGGTTCATTCCGTAACAGGTACTTCAACCGCATGGGCGGAACGATGCGCTATGTGCAGGCCGACAACCGCGATTTCCTGCTGGGGCTGGTGAATAGGTTGGAAAATGGGTGAAAGCAGCGATTCAGAACAGCCGGGCGGCTTGATTCGCATCCATGCTTCGAACTTTGAGGAATTGCATCTGATCGGAGAACGTTTGCATGACGAATACTTTGATGTCAAAGATGTCCTTTTTGATGAAGGATCCGAAAGCCTTGAAATCCCGTTTCGTCGTATTTGGCATGACGGCCCCCGCCGTGTGATTAAGAACCGGCTTATCTATCGCGTTGAAGAAGTTGATGTACTCAGATGTTCCCTGTATTTCCGGAATGTCACCGGATATGAATGCAAAGACCGAGCGCATATTGGGACCTATTCCTTTAGCCGGTTTCAATACGACAAGGTCCGGAAAATGTTAATCATTCACGCCAATCTAGATTGCGTCATAGAAATCAGCATGAATGAAATAGACGCTGAGTATCGCGAGATTGAGTATCGCGGAAATGCCCGAATCACGATCGGGCTTTTCTGGGATTTGAACTCCAGCAAAGTATATGAAGAATAGTCTTGATTTTGTCTGTCACGACCACATTAGAATGGGGAATATTCAGTAGTTTCGTTAGAAATGCTCGTGGTGGACAAATGCGCTCTGTTCCCGGCGGGGCGGGGCGGGGGGTGTTTTTGCCGGGCGGCCGATGGGCAGGATGGCAACAACTTCGCAGTCTTCCGGCGCATTGACAATCTGCCGGGCTTTGTCATGGTCGAAGAGTCCCAAGACAACGGTGCCCAGGCCGATGGCGTGCGCAGCCAGCGCGATGTTCTGCGTCATGATGCCGAGGTCAAACAGGAACCAGTCGCCGAATTTTGTGCAGACGTTGCCTTTGTAATAACCCGACTGCTTGCGTCTTCCGCAGACTACCAACAGCATCGGCGCGGCCATCACGGAGGTGCGCCCGGGATTGCCTTCGGGCAGGGCGTCCTGCAGGGCGCGCTTGACGGATTCGTCCCGCACGACGACGATTTCCCAACATTGCGTGTTCGCCCAGGACGGCGCCCAGCGCGCCGCTTCCAGAAGGGTGTCGAGTTCCGAAGGGCTTATCGCAGTGTCCTCAAATTTGCGGATGCTGCGGCGGTTCTTGATGATTTCCATAAACTCGGACATGTCAATGCTCCTTATTTTTCACTTTGCGGGTTCAGAAGACGACCCCCAAAAATATGCCGGGCATTCTCCCCGAAGACTTTTTGTTTCGCATCGTCCGGCGCATCCAGCGCCTGCATTTTCAGAAAACTCGCCGAAGGCGTCTTGAACGGCAAGCCGGTGCCGAAGAGGATGCGGTCTTCGCCCAGATGCTGCATGAGAAATCCGATGCTGTTTTCCATCACGGCGGTCATGCGCGACATTTCCAGGTGGAGGTTCACACGGCGCATGCGCGCCCAAATCGGGGAGTCCGGCTGCAATGGCGGCACGGATTCCGTGAGGATGAACGTCGCCGCCGGGTGGGCTTCCGCCGCCGAAAGCGCCTCTTCGATGCTGACCGTCGCCTCGATGTCCAACCAGTGCCGTTGGCGCGGGTCTTCCACGCGCACCGTGATGGACACAGGCATGCCCGCCTCGGCGGCGGCTCCGATGAGCCGCGCGGTCTCCGGGTCCTGCAACGAATACCCGTGATGCTTCGGATAGAGGCGCAGCCCCTTGAACCCCCAATCCACACATTCCTGCAGGTCATGCCGCCATTCGGCGTAGGCAGGGTTAATCGTGGCGTAGCACCAGAAGCGTTCGGGATACGGCAGGGTTTCCTCGCGCAGCAGCACATTTCCCATGTGGCTGTCACGATAGAGAATGGCGTCCGCCGACGCGACACATGCGCGCGCGATGCCGAAATGGTCCATGATTGCCAGCAGTTCCGTGGCGCGGTTGTGGCGCAGGCGCCGAAACGCATAATGACCGAGAAAAGCGTTGACATCAATAATCATATCGCTCTCCGGTCCAGAATCTTCTGGAAATTGCGCCCCATCAATCCGGAAAACTCGTCATCGGAGAGATCGGCGTCCAGCGCCTTCGCCATGCTGCCCTCGTAGGTCATGTCCGTGGCGAACAGCAGCCGGTCCGCGCCAATCGCCGCGACCGCGCGGTCCATCATGTCCTCGTCCACGACGCTCCCCGCGATGTCCACATAGACCGACGGCGCGTCGCGCAGGTATTTCAACGCCCACTCCCAATCGCCGCCGCCGCCGAGATGCGCCTCGATGATCATGGTGTCGGGATGCTTCCTGGCCGCCGCCGCAAAATGCGATGCGTCGCTGATCTTCGGCTGCCGCGCGCGCGTTTCTGTGTCGTTCGGGCGCCCCGCGTGCGACAGCACCGGCACGCCCCACGCCGCGCATCTTTCAAGAATCGGGTCCAGCGTCGGCTCATCAATCCGGTGCTGGTTGTAGAGTTTCACGCCGATGAAGTTTTCGTCGTGCACCCGTTGCTCGATTTCCTCCATCGCGCGCGGGTCGCCGGGATTCACAAAACACCATGCGCGCATGTGATTGGGATGGCGCGCCACCGCCGCCGCCGCCCGGTCATTCGCCCGATGGAACATGGCACGGGGCTGGGGACCGGTCACGTTCAGGTCAATGACACAGGAGAGGGTAATGCCCAGTTTTGCATTCGCTTCCACAATCCAGTCGCAATGCGGGATATCCAGTCCGCCCGCAGGGTCTCCGCGGTCCGCCCGCACATGCATGTGGCAATCAATCACCGGATGCCCCAGACGTTTCACATCTTCGATTGTTCGATATCGCATATGGCGTCAACCTTTCCGCAATGGATCGGGGGCCAAGACTATGATAGGCGATTCATCGTAATGATTGCACCACTTACTATGATTCGGGCCGGTGCTTAAGCAATTCGGGGCTTTGACAGTATTTATGATTGGGAGTATTATGGTCAGTGACCGGGGGTTGTTATGGAGAAATGTGGGAAAGTATGGGGGCGGTATCCGAGGCGAATGCACGCGCTGGTACGCCACAACAAGGGGGGAATCTTCTTATGAAAACCTGCATGCAATCAAAGCGCGACGCTGCAACTGCGGGGATATTCGCGGCCCTCATGGCGCTTTGGTTTCTTGTCGCTCCCTTCGCGTCAGGGCAGATTCTTATTGACAACATCGAAGCGCTGCAGAAAATCGGCAGTGTTCCTGGATATCCGATGCACGGCGACTACCTGCTGACGCAGGACATTGACGCCACGGACACCGCAATATGGAACGATGAAGCGGGTTTTGAACCCATCGGAGACGATATCACCCCGTTTACCGGTTTTTTTGACGGGCAGGGGTATGTCATTTCGGGTTTGGTTATCAATCGTCCGGACGAAGAATTTGTCGGGCTGTTCGGTGTCGTGGGGGGAGGCGGCGAAATCAAGGAAGTCACATTGGAAGGCGGCATTGTATCCGGCGGCGACGCCGTGGGCGCGCTTGTCGGAGCGATTAGTGCCGGCGGCACGGTGCGACATTGCTACGCGGCGACGACGGTGTTGGGACGACTTGGCGTTGGCGGATTGGTCGGGGGCAACCTTGGCGGCATGACGGACTGCGCAGCGGACAGTATTGTCGAGGGTGACAGTTATGTCGGCGGACTGGTTGGAGGGAATGATGGCACGCTGTCGCAGTGTTCGGCCGGCGGCGAGGTTACGGGCGACGTTGGCGTCGGCGGGCTGCTTGGCGCCAACGTTGGGGGCCTGGTGAGTTCATGTGATGCAGCAACCGAGGTGCGGGGAAATAGATCAGTCGGCGGATTGGTGGGTGCGAACACCCCAGGCAGCACGGTAACCGAGAGTTATGCGACGGGGTCGGTTACCGGATACTTGGGTATCGGCGGACTGCTCGGAGGGAACCAGGGATCAGTGACCGGCTGTTATGCTTCGGGCGCAGTCGCAGGGGACACATATATCGGCGGCTTCGTGGGGTACAACGAAGACCTGGTGGCAGGGTGCTACGCGACCGGCGCGGTGTCGGGCTATTGGGGGGTTGGCGGATTGGTCGGGCGCAACGATGGGCCGGTGTCCGTGTGTTACGCGGCTGGACTGGTCGAAGGCGTTGGCAAAGTGGGCGGATTGATCGGCTACCGGCCAATGGGCGGGGCCGTATCGGCTTCGTTTTGGGATGTGAAAACCAGCGGCCAGGACGATTCCGACGGGGGAACCGGCCTTGCGACGGAAGACCTGATGCATCAGGCGACCTTTACCGCGGCGGGATGGGATTTCGTTATATCGTGGGCGATTCTGGAAGACGTCACGTATCCCTGGTTGCGGGCGCTGCCGCCGGCCTCTGCTTTGTTCACGGTGACGGTTCATGCGGAACACGGCGCCGTCTTAAGAGAACCCGATGTGAGTGACTACCCCGCCTGGTCAGTGGTATGGCTGACCGCGACACCCGACCCCGGCTACGCATTTGCGGGTTGGGCAGGCACCGGCCTTCCGGGGGAGTCATTGGTATTCCACGCCAACCCAATGCCATTTACCGTTCATAATGATCTCTTGCTGGAGGCCGTATTTCTGCCCATCGGTCCGAAAACGGTGGATAGCGTGGCGGATTTGCAGCGAATCGGCCGGGATTCCCAGTGGCCGATCCATTGGTCCTATGTGCTCCAAGGCGATATTGACGCCTCAGAGACGGTCGGATGGAACGAAGGGCGCGGCTTTATTCCCATTGGTTCTTCTGGAATACCGTTTACAGGTAAATTTGATGGACAGGGCCACACCATTTCCGGGCTGGTCGTTCACCGTCCAGAGGAAAAAAACGTCGGGCTTTTCGGGTCTGTCGGGAGCGGCGCGGAAATCCGCAACCTTGGTCTGGCCGGCGGGACGGTTGCAGGGGAGAACAATGTCGGCGGCTTGGCCGGCCGGAACAGGGGCGCGATATCCGGATGCCATACCACATTGGCCGTCACCGGGGACGAAGATGTCGGCGGACTGGTCGGCAGGAACGATGATCAAGGCATGATAACGGATTGTCATGCCTCGGGCATGGTTTCAGGGGGCCGCTTTGCGGGCGGCCTGGTTGGCATCAATGGCGGCCTGGTGTCACAAAGTCATGCGGAGGGCGCGGTTTCGGGAACCGATTATATTGGCGGTCTGATCGGTATCAACGGATTGGAATCCGACGAATGGGGCATTATCCTTCCCGGCACGGTGACAAATTGTCATGCAAGCGGCGCGGTCTCTGGAAATATCGTTGTCGGAGGACTGGTCGGTAAGAACCAATTTGAATCTGAGATAAGCCAGTGCTACGCCGCGGGCAGGGTTGAAGGGAATCGCACCCTTGGCGGATTGGCGGGCACAAACGAAGGGTGGATTACAGACTGCCACGCCACGGGAGACGTGGAAAGCACGGGGGATTATGTCGGTGGTTTGGTGGGGCACAACTGGGACAGCACGCTGTCCGGATGTTACGCAACCGGCGCCGTCAGAGGGGCAAAAAGCGTCGGTGGGCTGGTCGGGCTGAACTTTGGGGGAGCGGTGGCGCGATGCTACGCGACGGGCGCGGTTTCGGGATACCTGGAATTGGGCGGCCTGATCGGCCAGCACCGCGAAAGCACAGTCTTGGAGTCCTTTGCGACCGGCGTGGTTTGGGGGTACAAGCACCTCGGCGGGCTGGTCGGCCATAACGATATGAGCGTGGTGAACGATTGCTATGCGCGGGGGCCTGTTTCCGGTTTTGAGGGAATCGGCGGACTGGTGGGGCGGAACACGAGCGGCGAGGTGAAGTATTGCTACGCCGTTGGCGTGGTTTCCGGCTACGCGGACGTCGGCGGGTTGGTGGGCGAAGACGCCGCCGGCACGGTGACTTCTTCATTTTGGGATGTGGAAACGAGCGGCCAGGCAAGTTCCGTCGGCGGCGGGACCGGCCTGCCCACCGAAGAGATGATGCTGCAAAGCACCTTCGAGACGCCGGGTTGGGATTTCAATGAAATATGGGGGATTCTTGAAAACATTTCATATCCTTTCTTCCTTTGGATGCCGGAGGAGCAAGAGCGCTACCACAGCGCCGACCAGGACGCCAACAACATCATCAGTCTTTCCGAGTTATTGCGCGTGATTCAGTTCTACAACAGCGGCGGCCTGCACTGCGCCGAGCCGCCGGAGAGCACGGAGGACGGCTATGTGCCCGGCGAAGACCCGGCGCAAGAGGGTTGCGCTCCCCATAGTTCCGACTATAACCCACAGGATTGGACAATCAGCCTTTCCGAATTGCTGCGGCTGATTCAGTTCTACAACTCCGGCGGCTACCATGACTGTCCGGATGCGGACCCGCCCACGGAAGACGGCTACTGCCCCGGCCTGCCGCTGTGAGGGGATTGCAATAGCGTGCAGCGCAATGGAACCCGACGTTGCGCAGACAAACAGAACGCAACACGGTTTTCGGGATAGAGGCAGGTTCATCTGCGCTTCACATAACTTTTCGGCGCTGTCCAAAATACTTTGGCTAGAACACAGTATCATTTCCGGCGGCTTATTCACCCTCACCTCACCCCTCTCAACGGGAGAAGGAGAATAACGGCATCCTTCACCCTTACATCGCATATTCCCTCTCCCTTTTGGGAGAGGGCAGGGTGAGGGTAAGTAATGCCATAACCCGCTTCATTCCTGTTCGGTTAACGCACGGTTTTACTTTACTGGATTCCCGCTTGCGCGGGAATGATGGGCAAAAATGAGGCGTTTTTGGGAATTCGTCATTCCCGCGCAAGCGGGAATCCAGAGTGATTCATGTAACCGGGTGATTTTATACAACGACTGATCATTGATGCATTGTGATCTTGTG
>CAZLII010000174.1:0-8167 GCA_964559065.1 uncultured Nitrospirales bacterium
GTGCCCTGATTCCTGCCGGCCAAGCCGCCGACGTGGGTGTCTCCCAAGACCGATCCTCCGGCCAGCCCAAGGTTCTTCACCTCGCTGCCGACTCCCAAACACGCGAACACGCCGACATGCCATTCGCTTGGACGATCAATAATCAGCCCTGTGATGACATGGCCCTGGCCATCAAAAATGCCGGAGAAAGGGCTGGCCTTAGATGGTCCTATCGGCGCAAAGCCCGCGCCGTCGTTCCAGCCCGCGGTGGCCGAGGCGTCAATGTCCTGCGTGAGGACATAGTTTCCGTCCAAGGGATACTCCGGATCGTTCCCGATTTTCTGAAGGTCTTCGATGTTGCTGATTTCGATTTGCGCCGCCGCCCCCGCGGCGATGAGACAGCACAGCGCCGCCATGAACGGCAAGCCCCAGTACATTCCCCTGTTGCGCCGCATGATGGCGCATCCGCCTTTTACAATTCCCGACATGACCGCACCCTTTCCTGCTTCAGGCTCCCGGCGCACCCATTGCTCACCCACCCACAGGCCCAGTCCGGAAAGCCCAGTTCTCCCCTGATGTTCCCACATTAATATCATAGGCCGATTGCCGGTTTTTTTCAATATGCGCAGAGAACTTTTTCCCTGGATTTATTGGAGATCTTCGGTCGGATTTGTCCGACTGGTCCGACCTGTCCGACTCGTCCGACCCAAAACGTTCCTTTTGCCTCAAATTGACATCCGCGCCCGCTCTGGAGATACTCCCCCACAGGAGGAAAAAAGCCATGTCTAAAAAACGGGTTAATCGCCGAAATTTCCTCCGGGACGCCGCCAATGCTGGCGCATTGGCCGGCTACACGTTGCTGGTGCGGGCGGACGGCGCGCATGGGGCGGAACCGTCCGCCGCGCCGCGCCCGGATTTTCAACAGATCGCGCCCCCGGCGGACCACGCCGCGCGGCTGGCTGCGGAACCGAACATGACGGTGGCGGACCTTGCGTGCGATGTCATGGTCGCGGGCGGCGGCATGGCGGGGGTCTGCGCGGCGCTGGCGGCGGCGCGCCATGGGGCGAAGGTGGTGCTGGCGCAAGACCGGTCGCGGCTCGGCGGCAACGCGAGCAGCGAGGTCCGCATGCACATTGTCGGCGCGGACTGCCACAACGGTCGCCCCGGCTGGCGCGAAGGCGGCATTCTGGAGGAGTTGCGCCTGGAGAATGCGGTGCGCAATCCGCATGGCGCGTGGGAACTCTGGGATTTAATGCTCTACGATAAGGTGGTCTCGGAACCCAACATCACGCTGCTGCTCGACACCACGGTCTATGCCGCGAAGGTCGAGGACGGTTGCATCCGGGAAGTGCTTGCCCGCTGCGATCGCACCGAGCACATCTACCGCATCCGCGCCGCGCAATACGCCGACTGCACGGGCGATAGCCGACTCGGCCTGGAATCAGGGGCGCTGTTCCGCACCGGACACGAATCGCGTGCGGCCTTCGATGAACCGCTCGCGCCGGAGACGGACGGCCCGGAAACACTGGGCAGCAGCATTCTTTTCACCTCGAAGGATTACGGCCATCCCGTGCCTTTCACGCCGCCGCCGTGGGCGCGCAAAATCACCAAAGACCAGTTGTGGCATCGCGGCATCCGCTCGTGGGAATACGGCTACTGGTGGATCGAGTGGGGGGGAATGATTGACGCCATCCGCGACGACGCGCGCATCCGCTTTGAATTGCTGTCCATTGTGCTCGGCGTCTGGGATTACATCAAGAACTCCGGCGAATTCCCCGAAAGCGCGACTTGGGGCATGGACTGGGTGGGCATGATTCCGGGGCGGCGATCAAGCCGGCGCCTGATCGGCTCGCACATTCTCACCCAGCAGGATTTGATGGGGCTGAATGGCGATTTCGAGGACGCCGTGGCTATCGGCGGCTGGTCTTTTGACGATCACCCGCCCGGCGGTTTCGATGCGACGGATGAGCGTCCGTGCCGTCAAATTCATATCGAAGCGCCCTATAACATCCCCTTGCGCGCGCTGTTTTCGGCGAATGTGAAGAATCTGTTCATGGCCGGTCGCAACATCAGCGCATCACATGTCGCCTTCACGTCGCTGCGGGTGATGGGCACCTGCGCGGTCGAAGGCCAGGCCATCGGCACGGCGGCGGCCCTTTGCGCGCGGGAAGGCAACACCCCGGAGAAACTGGTCGCGGACAGCGCAGCCATTGCCGCCCTGCGGCAAACGCTGCTGCGCGATGACCAGACCATCAAGGGCGCGAAGAATGAGGACCCGCACGACCTGGCGCGACACGCGCGCGCAAGCGCTTCGGGCGTAGTTGAAGGCAGCCGGGCGGCACATGCGCTCGACGGATTTGTGCGCGACATGCCGGGCGAGTGGGAGCACCGCTGGGGCGGCCCCATGACGCCGGAAGGCGCATGGCTCGCACTGGAATGGGACGCGCCGCAGACGATTTCTTGCATCCAGATTTGCTTCGATTCGGGATTCAGCCGGGAGTTGACGCTCTCGGAACATCAGGGGGTGCGCACGCGCATCACCACCGGCCCGCAACCCGAGACCGTGCGCGACTACGCGCTCCAGTATTGGGATGACAACGGCGGCGACTGGAAAACCATTGTTCAAGTCAGCGGCAATTATCAACGGCTGCGGCGGCACGCTTTCCCGGTCGTGCAAACAACAAAAATACGACTGCATATCAAAGCGACCAATGGCAATCCGGAAGCGCGGGTCTATGAGATTCGGTGCTATGCATAGGTTTTGGAGACCTTCGGTCGTCCAGGTGGCTCGGTCAGAAGACCGGCCACAACAAGCGGCACACGGAAGGAAAAGCAATTCAGTGCATTCCGTGTGATCCGTGGTTGCCACAACAATGACCGAAGGTCTCCAATGCGCGCCCATGAACGGTTAGATGTAACGGAAATATTTTTTCCGGAAAGTCGCCTTTGACTGTCTTGGATGGGATGACGGGCGAGGGTGTCGGTCCCGCATCCCGTCCCATACACCGATCTCACACTTGCCGAAAAACACCGCAAAAGCCTGCTGCGGGCGGCTGTCCCACACCGCGATGAATTTGCTACACTATCAGGAGAAATGCCGGTAGGGAGCGATTCGCATGGAAACCCCGATGAAACCCTTGAGCGCGGTGCGCGAAATGCCGCAGGAGGACCGGCCGCGCGAACGGCTGGCGCGCCTGGGTGCGAAAGCATTGAAGGACGCGGAGTTGATCGCGGTGCTCTTTCGCACCGGCACGCGCGCGGAGGGCGCGGTGGCGCTGGCGGAGCGGGTATTGCATGAATTCGGCGGTTTGCGCCCGCTGGCGCGGGCGTCGCTGGAGGAGATTCAGCGGATCAAGGGGGTGGGGATGGTGAAGGCGGTGGAATTAAAGGCGGCGCTGGAACTGGGCCAGCGGCTTGCGGATCATACGGTAAGGAACCGGACACGGATTCGCGGGCCGGAGGATGTGAAAGAACTGCTCATGCTGGAGTTCAAGGAGTACGAAACGGAGCATTTCAAGGCGCTGTTGCTGAACACCAAGAACGATGTGCTGAAGATTCACGAAGTGTCGCGCGGCGGCCTGGACGGCACGATGGCCGCGCCGCGCGATGTGTTCCGGGAAGCGGTGCGCATCGGCGCCTCCGCCGTCATTGTGGCGCACAACCACCCCAGCGGCGACCCGGAGCCGAGCGGCACGGACATCGCGCTGACGCGCCAATTGACGGAAGCGGGCGCGCTGCTGGGCATTCCGCTGCATGATCATGTGGTTTTCGGCGACGGGTGCATCGTGAGCATGAAGGAAAGGCAGTACTTGTGAACGAACCGTTCAATGCGTGGGTGCAGGGCGTTTGGTACTATGGCCCGCTGTTGGGCATCGGCGGCGCGCTTGTGCTGCTGGGGCTGGCGGTGCTGCTCTTTTTCCGCGATTTCCCGCGCGAAATCACGGCCGCCGCGAACGAGGCGACGTCGCCCGCCGACGGCACAGTGGTGGCCATTGAGGATTTGGCGGAAAGCCCGCATTATGACGGCCCGTGCCGGCGGGTTTCGATTTTCATGTCGGTGTTCAACGCGCATGTGAACCGGGCGCCGTTCGACGGGACGGTCCGCGACGTGCGCTACGCGCCCGGCGCATACAAGAACGCCATGCGACCGGATTCCTCGAAGGTCAACGAGTCCAACGCGATTTGGCTGGAGACGCCGGAGGGCCTGATGACCGTGCGGCAGATTTCCGGCGCGGTCGCGCGCCGCATTGTGTGCCCGGTCGCACCGGGGGATACGCTGGCCAAAGGCGAAAAATTCGGCATGATCCGCTTCGGGTCGCGAGTGGAATTGTATCTGCCCCCGCACGCTGAAATATGTGTTAGACTCAAACAGAAGGTCTATGCGGGCACAAGCATCGTCGCCCGCTTCCATTTCGGTCGGACGCCATGAACATTCGCGACTTCAGAAAGAACCGCAAACTGAAAATCAAGCGGATCAGCCGCCGCCGGCCCATCAACGTGCTGGCGAGCGTCATGACCACCATCAGCCTCTACTTCGGCATGACCAGCATCATCGCCAGCATCGGACGGGAGTTCGAGTATGCCGCGCTGTTCATCCTGCTTGCGATTCTCTTCGACGCCTTTGACGGCATGGTGGCCCGCATGACAAAGAGCGTATCGGAATTCGGCAAGGAACTCGACAGCCTTTGTGATCTGGTTTCGTTCGGGGTGGCCCCCGGCATTCTGGTGTTCATGGCCTATCTGCCGGAGTGGTCGCATCTGCCGCTGCCGCCGCGCGCCGAATCCATTGTGGGCAAGACCGGGTCCTACGCAGCGATCATCTATGTCATCTGCACCGCGTTGCGGCTGGCCCGTTTCAATATTTACCAGGCGGACCGCCGCGATTCATTCGTCGGGCTGCCCTCGCCCGCGGCGGGCGGCACGATTGCGACCTTCGTGCTGTTTCTTCAGTACTACGAACTGCGCCTGGAAACGCATGAATTCGGGCCGCTGGCGTATTATGCGCTCGGCCCGCTGGCGGTCGTTCTCGCGCTGCTGATGGTCAGCACCATCCGTTATCCCAAGGATCGCTTCAAATCGTTCATCCTCGCACCGCGCCACGCCTTCCCCGTGCTTGGCTTCTGCGCCTTCGCCATCGCCGTCATCCACTACGCCGTCACCACCTCGCCATACATCGTATTGTTTCCCCTTGCTATGACCTATGTCCTGTTCGGCATCGGCGACACGGTCTACGCCCGCCATCTCGTGAAACGTGGCATTCTGCCCGCCGATGAGAAGACGGGCGAAAAATCCGGCAATCAGGCGCCGCCGTCTGACGCCTCGCCCACAAAGAACGCCGACCGCCTGTAGGCTTCCAGCCCTTCCAAAACAAGGACCTTCAGCGTTGCCGCAAGGGGCACGGCAAGAAGCAGCCCCACAAATCCCAGGGTGGTGCTGAAGACCATGATCGCCAGAATCACCCAGACAGGGCTAAGCCCCACCTGGCCACCCACGATGCGCGGCGTGAGAACATAACTTTCCAGCAACTGCGCCAATAGAAAGACCAGCAACGCGCCGATCAGACTCGCGCCGAACCCGTGCTGCAGGAGGGTCAGCAACAGCACCGGGCCGATGGTGATCGCCACGCCCAGATACGGCACAAGATTCGCCAGCCCCCCGATAAGCGCGAGCGGAAACGCAAAGGGCACGCCCGCCAATCGGAAGCCGACCGCGTATATGGCGGCCAGGCAGCAGCATACCGTAATCTGGCCGCGCAGATAGGCCCGCAACTGGATGTCAATTTGAATCACGATGTCCGTGATTTTGCCGCGATGGCGCGGCGGCAGCAACTCATGCGCGGCGGCGGCAATCCGGTCGAAATCCTTGAGCAGATAAATCGCGACAAACGCGAAGAGCGCGAAATTGCCGATGAACAGCACCGTGTTCAGGATGCCGCTGGCCAGGGAAGCAAAGAACGCCGCGGCTGTAACTGTCACCCGTTGTCCCGCGCCCGCGATGGAACCCAGATTCTCCACAAGAAAAGCGCGCGCCTGCGTCTGAATGAAAGCCCCCAGTCTTTCGGCGAGCACCGCCCGCTCGTTGACGTCCTGCGCGCCTTCGGGAATCCAGCCTATCTGCTCCATAATCGCCGTGAGCGGCAGCCGGTCCAAAAGGCGATCAAACCAGAGCATGCTGAAATCCTGCTTCGCCGCCTCCACCAGTTTCTGCGCTTCCACCACGATGCCCGGCAGAATCATCAACGGCAAGAGCAGGAACCCCAGCATCAGCGCCACCACAATCACAATCACGGCGGGCATGCGCGGAATCCGGCGGCGCTCCAGGGTGTCCGCCACCGGGTGCAGGATGTAGGCGACGAGAAAAGCAAACAAAAGCGGCACCAGCACCGCGCGCAACAGGTATATGGCCAGGGCAGTCGCCGCCAGCGCAGCCAGCATCGCTCCCGCCCGCATCCAGGGGCTTTCCAGCACCTTCCTGTTCATGGGTTGCCTCCCGGCGGCATCCGACGCCGCGCGCACAATGCTAACATGCCCCGCAAAGGCAGGCAACATGAAGCGTGTGGAATGCGGAGTGAAAAACCCAGCCAAAGCGCCGAACAGACGGCGCACTCCAGATCAGCGCCAATCCTTGTTATCTGTGTAAGATTGCTGCGTTCAGCCGCACGTTGTACCGCTTCGCTCGTAATGACGTGAGTGATACACTCCGGACCATACAAATACGTCACCGAATTTACGAAATGGGGTACTTGGCATTTGTAGTATCCGAATGCGTAGCCCTTCATTGATGATTCGCAGAGCAAATATATCGTTTTCCCCCCTCCACAGGAAACACGGTGGCGTACTCGCCGCTGGGGGGGATTTCCTGGCGTTGGGTTTCGGTCAGGGGAATGGGGGCGGAGTCTGCGTGGACGGTAATATTCATGATGTTGGGGATGCGGAGGCGGCAGAGGCCGTCGTGTTTGGGGCGGATTTCGGCATGGGTCAGCGCGCCATTCTCCCACGCCATGTCCACTTCATAGCCGCCGCGTGCGCGGAGGCCCTTGACGCTTCCTTCGGGCCATGCGTCGGGCAGGGCGGGCAACAGGAATATCTCGCCGGCGTGGCTCTGGAGGAGCATTTCGGCGATACCGGCCGCGCCGCCGAAGTTCCCGTCAATCTGGAACGGCGGGTGGTCGTCGAAGAGGTTGGGCAGGGTGGATTTTGCGAGCAATGCCTGGAGGTTTTCATAAGCCCGTTCGGCGTCATTGAAGCGCGCGAAGAAACTGATGATCCACGCGCGGCTCCACCCCGTGTGGCCGCCCCCGTGGCTGAGGCGGTACTCGAGCGATTTCCGGACGGCCTCGAAGAGTTCCGGCGTGGCGTCGCGGGTGAGTTGCCGGCCCGGATGCAGCCCGTACAGGTGCGACATGTGCCGGTGGCCCGGCTCCGGTTCGTCGTAGTCTTCGATCCATTCCTGGAGGCGTCCGGTCTTGGGGCTGATTTGCAGCGGCGGTAAGCGGTCCAGCGCCTGCCGGAGTTCCTCCCGGAACGCCGCGTCCGTGTCCAACAAGGTTGCGGCCTCGATGCAGTTGGTGAACAGGTCGTGGATGATCATCAGGTCCATGGTTGCGGCGTAGGTGAACATGGACTGTGTGCCGTCGGGCTTGCGGAACGCGTTCTCCGGCGAGTGCGAGGGATTGGTGACGAGGCGTCCCTGCGCGTCTTCCACGAGGAAATCCAGGAGGAACAAGGCCGCGCCTTTCATCAGCGGATAGGCGCGTTTTTTGAGAAATTCCAAGTCGCCGCTGAACAGGAAATGCTCATAGGGATGCTGCGCCAGCCACGCCGCGCCCATCGGCCACACGCCCCACACGCCGTCAGCGGGGGTGGTGAAGCCGAAGATGTCGCTGAGGTGGTGCACGACCCATCCGCGCGCGCCGTAATGTACGCGGGCCGTGCGTTCGCCGGAAGGCACAAGGCTGTCCATATAGTCGAAGAGGGGCACATGACATTCGGCGAGGTTGGCGACTTCGGCGGGCCAGTAGTTCATTTGCAGGTTGATGTTGGTGTGGTAGTCGCTGTTCCACGGCGCATTGATGTGTTCGTTCCAGACGCCCTGTAGATTCGCCGGGAGGCAACCCGGACGCGAACTGCCCATCAGCAGGTAGCGTCCGAATTGGAAATAGAGCGCCGCGAGGTCCGGGTCGTTTACG
>CAZLII010000175.1:0-8153 GCA_964559065.1 uncultured Nitrospirales bacterium
CATACCGCAATTACAGACGGCGATTCAGCAGGGCCGCGAGGAGGGCATGCAAAGTTTCAACGACAGCCTCCACGACCTGATCAAGGCGGGCCTGATCAGCCTGGAAACCGGCTTGGAAGTCTCCGACAATCCCGAGGACCTGCAAATGATGCTCCAAGGAATCCGCCTGAGTTCCAAGCGCGGCGGCATACTGCGCTGATATTGGGTATCGCCACGGTCGATCCAGGCGATTATACGTGAAGGTATGCTTAAGGGGGGGGTTGCGTCTGTTGCGCTGCGGAGATGCAACTATACCTGAACGACCTGATGAAGAAACAGAAGTAGCGTAAGTTTCCGGCCTGTAGACAATGGCGCAGAGCGTCCGCCCGTGGTGTTTGCAAGCCCTTGAAGGGGGTTGTGGGAATTTCATATGATTCTGGAAGCATCTACAACAACATGGAGCGCCGTTCCGGAGTCTGTTTACGGCTTTGCGAGGTATCTTTTGTTTGTTGATGCGGAAGGAGGGATCCGATGTCTGGAACGCATTTTACATGGCTGGACCTGATTGTTCTGGTCGTATATTTCATCCTGACGCTGGGGATCGGAGCCTATTTCTTTGCGAAGGGGAAAAGCCGCGACACCGAAGGCTACACGGCGGCCGGCCGGTCGCTTTCCGGAATCGTTGTAGGTCTGTCCATCCTGGCAACATACCTGAGCAGCATCAGTTTCCTGGCCCTTCCCGGCAGTGCCTACGCCGGCAACTGGAATGCCTTCGTGTTCAGCCTGTCGCTTCCCTTTGCTGCGCTGGTCGCCGTTACATACTTTATCCCGTATTATCGGGAGCGCCGCGAGGTGTCCGCCTATCACCACCTCGAGAAACGGTTCGGCCCCTGGGCGCGGCTCTATACGGGCATCGCTTATCTGCTGATGCAGGCGGTGCGCATGGGCGCGGTGATGTTTCTCATGGCGCTGCCCCTCGAAGCGCTGCTCGGCTGGGATATCCGCCTCATCATTCTCATCACCGGCATTTCCGTCATCATTTACAGCCTGATCGGCGGCATTGTGGCGATCATCTGGGCCGACGCCGTCCAGAGCGTCATCTTGATGGGCGGCGCATTGTTGTGCGCTGCTTTGATGTTCTTTCGTATGCCCGAAGGCATGGGACAGTTGTTTGCCATCGCCGGAGAGCAAAACAAGTTCAGCCTCGGAAGTTTCGGTCCGATGTTGACCGAACGCACCTTCTGGGTGGTATTGATTTACGGGGTGTTCATCAACCTCAACAATTTCGGCATTGACCAGAACTATGTGCAGCGCTATGTGGCGTCCAAGTCCGACGTCGAGGCGCGCAAAAGCCTTTGGCTCGGCGCGCTTCTCTATATTCCTGTATCCGCCGTGTTCTTCTTCATCGGAACAGCGCTTTTCGCGTTTTATACCGTTCATGCCGACCAACTTCCGCCCGAACTTCTCGAAGAGGGCGCTGGGGATCGGATATTCCCTTACTTCATCGTCAGCCAGTTGCCCCCAGGGCTGACCGGCCTGCTGATCGCCGCCATCTTTGCCGCGGCCATGAGCACCATTTCCACCAGTCTCAATTCTTCGGCCACAATCCTCATGACCGATGTTTACAAGCGTTACTTGAGGCCTGACGCCACGGAGAAGGGCATGATGACGGCGCTATATGTGAGCACGCTGGTCTGGGGCGTCTTGGGAACGCTCATTGCGCTGGCCTTGATTCGCGCGGAGCAGATTCTTGACGCATGGTGGAAACTTCAGGGCATCTTTGCAGGGGGCATGCTGGGCCTTTTCCTTCTGGGCATGATTTCCCGCCGGGCAAACAATCCCGCGGCGGCGGTTGCCGTGCTGGCGGGCATTCTGGTAATTGCGTGGATGACATTGTCGCCGCTTGTTACCTGGGGTTTCTTCCCGGATTTCCTCAAAAACCCGTTGCACAACTATCTCACTATCGTGTGCGGCACCATGACCATTGTGCTGGTCGGGCTGCTCATGACGCGCCTGCTGACAGGGACTGCCGGAAAGACAAGCCCCCCGGCGTAACATCGCCTGCACGTGCACTCAAGGTTGCCGCTTATCTCTTCAAAACAGTTGTGCTATTCTGTATCCGGAATGAATGAAATGCGCGAAGGGAGAACTGGTACTCTGCGGGGTGTTCCGGAAGGGACTGTGATGATGTCCGCAAACGCCGATGGATTCCCGTCGGAAGGCGGGAAAAGGCTGGAGAAAGTCGCCGACTTGGTCGGTATCGCCGGCGCGCTGCGTCCTTTGACGGCGGTTGTGGCGGGCGGCGAACGCGTAGAAGACCTGCTTCTGGTCGAATCGGCGCGCGACCATGGGATCATTGACCGCATCATTCTGATTGGCCGTAAGGAGCGTATTGCCGCCGCAGTGGCGGAGGTCGGCATCGAGGTGCCTTCCAAGGACATTGTGGCCGCGGAAAACGAGGAAGAATCGGCGGCGGCGACGGTCGCCCATATCAAGAGCGGCGTTGCGGAAATGGTTCTCAAGGGAAGCGTTGCGACCCATGTCCTGCACCGGCATATGCTGCCCCTGGCCGTCCGGACCACGGTGAGCCTGGTCTCCATTTTTGACGCAGCGCCCATCGCGCAAGGCCGTCCCATGATCGTCACGGATGCCGGCGTTACGACCGTCTGTAATTTTGGCCGGATGGCGGGACTGATTCGCAATGCGGTGGATGTGGCCCGCGCCGTGATGCGGATTGACCGTCCCCGGGTGGCGCTGCTCGCCGCCAATGAGAAGGAACTGCCGACGCTGCCCTCGACGCAGATCGGCGCGGCATTTGCCCGGCGGGGCTGGCCGGGCGCGGATATCTACGGCCCATTACAATTTGATCTGGCGACCGATCCCGCCGCTGTAACAGTCAAGGGATTGCCAGATACGCCCGGCGCGCGCGCGGTGCGCGGCCAGGCGGATATTCTGGTGTGCCCTAACATTGACGCAGCCAACGTGATCTACAAAATCATCAGCGCCCTGATTAAGTACGGCGAGGCGTCGTTTGCCAACATCATCATGGGATTTCCGAAACCTTATGTACTGCTGTCGCGCTCAGACGCCCTTGAGACGCGCTTGAACTCGCTTGCCCTCGGCGCGATTTATGCGCAACGCTTCAAGGAAGAACCGGTCACGATATGCGCGCCAGCGCCGGCACGCGCCCCGTCCCATCGCGTCCTTGTGGTGAATCCAGGTTCGACCTCGACGAAGATTGCCATTTTTGAGGGTGATCGCTGCGTTTACACCCGTGAAACGGAATATGCGGCGTCGCCGGCGGCTGACGCCGCCGAACGCCGCGCCCAGGCGCATAGGCTTTCCCGCCGTGTTTTGGAGGAACTCAGGCAGGCCGATTGCGGCAGCATTGATGCCATCGCCGCGCGCGGCGGATTCCTGCTGCGCCCCCCGCAAAAAATCCAGAGCGGGGCCTATGTCATAGCGGAAAAAGTGGATGGTGAGACGGTCGTTGACGAGGCATTGGTCGCAGCGCTTCTGGACTATCCGGAAAGGGATCATGCCAGCAATCTGGGCATTCCCGTGGCGGCTGCCCTGGCGCGCGAACTCAATGCCCCCGCATATACTGTGGACCCAGTGGTTGTTGACGAATTCGTGCCGGAGGCGGAGATTTCCGGCTACAAGGGGATTGTCCGGCAAAGCACTTCGCACGCCCTGAGCGTGCGCGCCGCTGCGCGCAAAGCGGCGCAGGCCATCGGTCTGCCGTTTGAAGACGTCGCGCTCGTCGTGGCCCACCTGGGCGGCGGCATTACGGTCACGGCGATGCGTAATGGCCGGATGACCGACAGCAACATTGCGCTGCTCGGCGGCGGCCCATTCACGCCCCAACGCGCCGGACAATTGCCGACAGGCCCCTTGATTGATCTCTGCTATTCCGGCCGATTCACCAGAGAGGAACTCATCAAAGAACTTACCCGGCATGGCGGGTTGATGTCTTATCTGGGCGAACACCGGCTGCCCAAAATCGAACAACGGATACGCGACGGCGACGATTATGCGCGCCTGATAGTGGATGCGATGATCTACCAGATTTCCAAGGAAATCGGCGCCATGTTTGTCGCTTTGGGATGTGAAGCGGACGCTATTGTGTTGACTGGCGGCATGGCACGCAGCGACCACGTGCGCGGCGAGTTGCGACGCCGCCTCAACCGCCTCGCGCCTGTGCTGGTTTTCGAGGAACCCATCGAGATGGAAGCCCTGGCGTCGGAAACCATCCGCATTCTGAACGGAGAGACCACGGCGCACCGTTATGCGAACGAACAGTAGGCGGTACCATGGTGACAGTTATTTTGATCTGTCTTGACAGGGCGTGGGAGGCATGACAATGAATAACGCGGAAATGCGCCGTTGGGTGTTTCGCGCGCATGTGGTGGACCGCGCCGGGGCATTGACGAGCATCGCTTCGGCGTTCAGTAATGAGGGCATCAACATCAACACCGTGGTCGGACACGGCCTCGAAAAGCACGCGGGCGTGGACGGAAGCGTCGTCATGACTTTCCAGTGCTCCGAACATGAAAAAGACATCATGGTCCGCAAGGTCCGCCGCCTGAGCAAAGTGACGAAACTGGAGGAACATCCCTACGAATCGCAGAATCTCCGAAAATCAGCCATCGTTACGGCGACGCGCCGTCTCGCGCCGCGTGATGTTGCCGGCGATCAGAGTTTTCTTACCTGCGAACTCGTCAATACCTCGCCGACGGGATGGACCTATTTTCTTGCAGGTTCCCCCCGCGAACTTGATCCCATCCTCGAAAAGTTGGAAATTGACGGGGTAATCAAAGACATTGTTTATTCTGTTATCGGCATATGATCGCAGCGATATATGCCTGTTCTCGGCGCTCTGGCATTCCAGACATACACATCACGTGTGCGGCTGGAGCATTCTAGCCGGCTGGCGTAACCCTTGGAATCAACACAGATAACGCCTTCTTTTCGTCATTGCGAGCGAAGCGGCGCACGGCACCGCTGAGCAATCTGAGGCGCACTTGATATCCAGATTGCCGCGCTACGCTACGCTTCGCTCGCAATGACAGGGTTATGCATAGTGATTACTTCAGTCGGCTAAAATGTTACAAATGCCGTAAAATGGGTTGAGTTGCATAATATTTGATGCCGAGAACAGGCCATCAATGCAAATGAGCCTCGCATTGTTTCCATCCCATGGAACTTGGCTCCTTCCCTGAAAGGGTCACGCCGTCGTCTGAGTCCTGCGGCAGTACCAAAAACGGCAAGCGGCGAAGGACGTCTCTGCAAACCGATCAGGCAGATTAACTATGAGGCAAGTTGCGTCATTGACAGTTTCGTGCGCTTGGCGTAGGATATTTATCAGGTTCCATGGCGCTTATTGGCGTCTTTGGATAACAAGCACAACGTCAGAAGGAGAAACGGTCATGCGCTTCAAAGGGACACGGATAATTGCAGGGCTGGTTGTGTTGGGAATGCTGTGCGCGCCGGGGGCGTTCGCGCAGAAAATGTACACGGCGTATAACATGTGGTATGAGAACCCGGAGAAAATGTTTTCCACGCATTACAAGAAGGGTGCGATGATTCCGGCGGGCACCGAGGTGAAGGATATTTCGGTTTTGGGAGGGCGTCGCCCGGCCATCACGTTCAAGATTGCCAAAAACAACATGACGTGCCGGGTGTATTTCGCCGCAGCCCATCACCCCGGCGTCACCCCCAGGCAATATGCCGACAAAATGTTCACGACAAAGACTTTCGAGGAAATGACCCAGGGAATGACCAAGGAAGAAATTGACGCCATCAAAGAGGGGCGTCTTGTCGTGGGCATGAGCAAGCCGGCGGTCATCATGGCTTACGGCTATCCGCCCGAACACAGGACAAGTTCCCTGGACGCAAAAAAGTGGACCGTCTGGTTGGATCGTTTCCGTTCCAAAGACATTTTCTTTGACGAAAACGACCGCACCATGAAACCCGAGGAAGCGACCGAAGACGAAATCTGAGGCGCGGGACGCTCGGATTTCCTGCCAGGCCGCCGTGTTTGAGCACTAAGGCTGCTTTTGCTATTCTCTTTGCCGGCGATAATGAGGCAGCAGGCAGAGTGTCTTCCTGAATTGACTTCATTGCGCAAAAGCGAAAAACATGAATAGCAGAAAAATAGCGCTTGTGACAGGCGGCAGCAAGGGCATTGGAGCAGCGACGGCCCTGGGGTTGGCGCGCGCCGGTTTCGACATCTGGCTGAATTACCGCAGCGACCACGAGGCTGCGGGCAAAGTGTCGGCGGAAATCGAATCGCTGGGCGCGGCGTGTGCGCTGTTGCCGTTTGATGTGACCGATGCGGAAGCCGTCAAGAACGCATTGGAACCCTTCCTGCGCGATGCCACGCCGTTCGCTTTGGTCAACAACGCCGGCTATGCCCGTGACGCCCTGATGTTCTGGATGACCGCAGAGGAATGGAAGAGCGTTCTCTCGGTGCATCTGGACGGGTTCTTTCATGTGACGCATTGTGTGCTGGACAAAATGGCGCGCAAGCGCTGCGGCCGTATCGTCAACATCGTCTCGACATCGGGGCAGGCCGGTGTGCCGGGGCAGGTGAATTACTCGGCGGCCAAGGCGGGGCTGATCGGCGCGACCCGGTCGCTGGCCAAGGAAATGGCCCGCCGGAATATCCTGGTGAATGCGGTTTCGCCCGGCTTTATTGAAACTGAGATGACGCAGGCGCTTCCCAAGGATGCCATTGTGCCGCAGATACCGCTGGGTCGTTTCGGGACCCCTGAGGAGGTGGCGGGCGTGGTGGTCTTTCTGTGTTCCGACGCCGCGTCCTACATTACGGGACAGGTGATCGGGGTCAACGGCGGGATATTCGGGGGATGACGATGAATCGGGTGGCCATCACGGGACTGGGGATTGTATCGTGCCTGGGCGTGCAGCGGGACACGGTGGCGGAGGGACTGTACAAGGGACGCTCGGGCATTGTTGTGGACCCGGACCGCGTGCGATGGGGGTTTCGCAGCCCGCTTACGGGCCGGATTGATGGATTTGACGCCGGCGCCTATCTCGGCCGTAAAGAACGCAAGACGATGACGGAGTATGCCGTGCAGGCCTACGCGGCGGCCTTGCAGGCGATTGAGCAGGCGGGCTTGGATCCGGGCGATCTGGCCAATGCACAAACCGGACTGGTCTTCGGCTGCGATTCGAGTTGCATCGCTGGCGTGGAGCAGGTGGACGCGACGCGGGCAAAGGGCACCACCGGCGCGATCGGCAGCGGGCATGTCTTCCGAGCCATGACCTCCAATGTCACGATGAACCTGAACACCCTCCTGAAAACACGGGGCGCGTGCTGGACTCTCAGCGCGGCCTGCGCGAGCGGCGGCCATGCCGTCGGGCAGGCCGCGGACCTCATCCGCTTGGGCCGCCAGGACCGCGTGCTCTGCGGCGGCGCACAGGAGGTCAACTGGGAATCCATGTCCAGTTTTGACGCCATTGACGCATTCTCCACCCGGACAGAGGAGCCTGCGCGCGCCTCGCGCCCATTCTCGGCGGACCGCAACGGCCTTGTGCCCAGCGGCGGCGCGGCGGCGGTGATGCTGGAAAACTATGAACTGGCGCGGAAGCGCGGCGCGAAGATTCTGGGCGAGGTGCGCGGCTATGGATTCTCGTCCGACGGCCGCAGATTGTCAGTCCCATGCCAGAGCGGCCTGGTGCGCGCCATGCGCATGGCCCTGCGCGAAGCGGGGTTGTCCCCGGATGCCATTGACTATGTGAGCGCCCACGCCACCTCGACGCCGGTGGGCGACAGCGTCGAAGCCGAGGCCATCCACGAGGTGTTCGGCAATGGCGAAAAACCGATGGTCTCCTCGCAGAAATCCATGGTCGGCCACGAACTCTGGATGGCGGGCGCGGCGCAAGTGGTCTATTGTACCCTCATGGCGCAACGGGGCTTCATCGCGTCGAACATCAACTTCACCGGCCCTGACGCCTCCAGCGCAAAGATTCACATTGTCACGGAAACGGTGGCGCGTCCGCCGCAAAAAGTGCTCTGCAATTCCGCCGGTTTTGGGGGGACCAACGCATGTCTGATGATTGATTATGAAATATGATGTTGCGGTCATAGGCGCGGGCGTGTCGGGGATGACGGTATCCCTGCTGCTCGCGCACCGGGGCTGCACCGTGGC
>CAZLII010000176.1:0-8087 GCA_964559065.1 uncultured Nitrospirales bacterium
ATCGTATTGGCTGATAAAGGTGCGAACTCGCTGGCCCACGGTAGATGTCCTTAACGAGCAGGGTGCCTTTTTCTGTTCCGTCGGTACGCCACAATTCCGTGCCAACGTCGTCACGCGTCGCAGCGAACAGGAGGCATGTCCCGATACTCCGCATGAAATACGGATTCGAACTTTGGGGGCCTGGATTGATGTCCTTCACCAGGTACGTTCCTTGTTCGGTGCCGTCTGTGCGCCATAGTTCGACACCGTGGATACCGTCGTTGGCCTGGAAATAGACAACCCCTTCGTGCGCCGCGAAATCTTTCGGCGTGGAATCCCCGGCCCCAGGGTTGATGTCTTTAACAAAAGCCGTGCCTTCCTTGGTGCCGTCGGTTACGCACAGTTCCATGCCGTTTGTGCCCTCCGAACCGGCAAACCAGAGCATTTCGTCCACTAGTTGGCAGTACATAGGAAAAGCGATGTTCATTTCTTGCATGGGGAGCAGCCGCGTTGCCCCTTGGCTGGGTTTCGAACGGTCGTACACCCACAACTCGCGGCTCGACAGCGCCGCAGGTTGGACCGTGAACAGCAATCTATCGTTGAGAACCGCAAAGTACTCCTGTTCTTTCACGATTCCGCCTGCAGCGCCCGGCACCGTGTCGCTACTGATGCCCGTGTCAAACCCCATGAATTCCCGGCCTGATATGCTTTGGGTCGCTGCGCCATATAGTTCATTGCTCATGGGAACAATATAGAGGTCGCCTTCAACAGAAAGCCCTTCTCGAGGCAATCTATAGCACTTGACATCTGCGGCCGTTCCTCTGGTACTCCAAATGAACTCGAGCGCTTTCTGCCGCGCGGGAACCCATCGAAGCCCTATAAAACAAACCCGGTCTCCGAGCGCGACCAGGTTTCTTGGCCGCGAACCTTCTGGACCGGGGTTGAAGTCACCGACAAGGAAGGGCCGCCCTTCGACACCCAGCCGCCAGAGTTCTCTTCCGTGAATGCCGTCATCCGCAGAGAAGAAGAGCGAGTCCCCAACCACGAGGAAGTTCTGAGGGCTTGAGCCCAGGCCAGCGCTATCCGTCACAAGACGCGATGTTCCCTGGCCAGCGCTTGCATCAAGGGCGAGTTCCGCCACGCCCGCACCCAGGCAAAGCGCAACGATGGCGGAGATTCGGCCACCGCCCTTCACGTCGAATCCCCGCCAATCACGATTCGTCGAAACATAACATCACCCCATGCGCTGTTTCCGCAATGACCGGCGAACCCCAAAAGGCTACATATTCTTGGTCTTCCTCCTTCTCATCCAGCAGATGCAGGTTTGCACGCCAAGGAATGTCTGGCCGTATCGAGCCGCCGTCCGCAACTGTGGAGAAAGGAATCAGCAACTCGGCCGACCATTCTTCAGCGCTGGCAGACACGGCCAAGGGCCACGAGGGTTGCCAGCGCTCGTCATTCCCGTGTTTGCTGCGGCGTCCCTCAGCCCATTTGCCCGATGTATGCGAGGCATGAAATCGGAGAGAGTCCCGCTGCGGCAGCGCATACTCGGTTTGGAGCGAAACCCGCAATGCCGGCGACTGCGGCATTGGGCCGGGAACCCGCAAGTGAAGCAGCACGCCTTCCTGGACGACGGCCCCCATGAGATAACCGCTCCTTCCTTCGTATAAACTCCGCACCGTGTCTGCATCTGTCCAAAATGGTTCTAACGCCCTTCCATCAAGCAGATGGTCTTGCCCTCGTGCGTTCACCAGGTCGACACGCGCATCCCTGATAGCGGGAAACCAGGTCTTCAGGGGCGCAGACCAAACAGCATCCCGAACAAGCAGTTCCCCCAAGAGTAAGGGCATCAAATAGTCGGCCGCCTCAAATCGCCAGAGCAGTTCCGTGTCGGTTTGCTGATTCTGCGTGAGCGTGAGGTGCTGTTCCCAGCGCAAGCCGTGGTTCGGCGCGCTGAACGTGAGTGTTAGCGCCAAAACAGAACCTTCCAAAAGCCAGCGCCCCGAACCTGTAATCTCAGCCTGCATGATCTGCAACAGGCTCCCGTCCGTGAATCCGCCCCAGCGCCCCGCCACGTCGAGATGGTCACCTTCTGAATTCGAGAGAGTCAGCATGGAACATCCAAGGTCGCCGAAAAGCAAACCTCCAGCGATGCCGCTGCTGTCCGCGGTTGAAAACACGGCCCACTGGTCGTCGGCGGCAGCGCCGCTTGCCCTTGTCGCCAAAAACGTTCTGCTGGCTGCTGGCGGCATCATACGCGGGCGCGTCAGGATGGCCGCCACGCGCGCTGAATCATCAGGCAAGACACTTGAAGAATCTTCAACATGCAAGCCCTTCCCTGATGCGGGATGCTCCTGCGGAAAGACGGAAAAGAAAAGGCCCGCCCCTGCTATCACGGTCAAGGCGCCAACCAGGCCAAACCCGAGCAGGCGTCTCTTCCTGGGACTTGCGCGATAGACTCGAAGGCGGGCAAACGATTCCCGCCTGGCTCTCCGTGTCACATTGAGCGTGCGGCCCATTTTGCTGCATTCGGGTGTTGCCCGCAATGCTTCCAGCGCCGCGTCTGCGCTCTCCGGACGATGCTCCGGCACCGGCGCGACCAGCGCCGTCACAAGGTCGCTCATCTCGCGGGAGACCGTCTCGCGGACCTCTCTGAGGCGCGGAGTGGACCCCCTCTCCAAGGCGCGAAGATGACCCAGAATCGTATCCGCCTCGACCAGACGCCGTCCGCTCAAGCTTTCGTACAGAATAACCCCCACGGAATAGAGGTCCCAAGCGGGCGTGGCGGCGGCCCCATCCCATGCCTCCAGGGGCGCATACCGCGGTGTGCCTACGAACATGCTCGTGGACGTGTCATCTCGGCGTGAGGCGGCGATATGCATCCCCATCGCCTTCGCAAGCCCAAAATCGCTCAGCAAGGCCCGTCCTTGCCGGTCGAACAAGATGTTGCTCGGTTTCACATCGCGATGAATGATGCCCTTGGCGTGACACGCCGTAAGTGCTTTCAGCGTATCCAGACAGAAATATGCCACATTCGGGCAATATAGGCCCTGGCGCTCTGCCAGATCTGCAAGCGATCCACCCTCCATATACGGCATTTCGATAACGAGGCGTTTGTCTTGCCAAGAAAGGGAATTCACCGGCAGGATATGGGGGTGAAAGAGGCTGGCGACAGAGCAGGCTTCGTCTTCGAAGCGGCGCACAAAGTCAGGTTCCGCGGCCAAGTCGTTTTGAAGAACCTTCAGGGCAACCTTGCGCCTCAGATCGGGGTCGAAGGCAAGATACACAACCCCCATGCCCCCTCGCCCCAACTCCTGCAAAATCTGGTATTTGCCCAACAGGCGGTCCGACACAATCCGCGTCTCCTATCCGCTTCCAACATCGGTGCCTTAAGAGACGTTGGCCGCATGCTTATCTTCAACACAGTAGAAATCCTAGCAGTTTCCCTCGGTAGCGCTCAAACCAAGTGGGTCGTTTCATAAGTTCGGTAACGTATTCTATCATGCCGCCTTCCTGTGAAGTTCGCAGGTCGGTTCGTGGTCCAGTTTCTTCAGGAGCCTGGCGATATCCCGGCGTGTGAACCCGTGCCTTCCCCTTTACAGGCCGGTTCTGCCCCGCAGGGTCACTTCCCCGCCATATGGCATGACCGGATATATCCATGCAGAATTCGCGGCTGTCCTTGATGTCGTCCCGGTGCCATGATACCCTGCAATCGTGTTGCGGTAAGAGCACGTTTGGTTGAAGACAAAGCATTCCGATTTGGAGAGGAAGCCATGAAGGATCGCCCACGTTATATTGTGTTCACGGCAATATGCCTTTTCGCCCTCTTGGGTATTTCCCTGGGAGTTCCCGCCGAAATACTGGCTCCGGCGCCGGAAGGCACGTTCACCATCGCCGTGATCCCCGACACGCAGCGCTACCTTGGACCGGGCACGGGCCGGGGAGATGAGCGCGGCGAACCGCGCAACCCGGCTTTTGAATCACGCACGTCATGGTTGGCTGCGAACCGGGCGGCGCAACGAGTCGTTTTCATCAGTCACATGGGCGACATTGTGGACAAAAACGAGCACCGGCAGTGGCGCATTGCCCGCGAAAACATGGACCGGTTTCATGGGCAGGCGCCTTACGGTATCTCCGTCGGCAACCATGACATGGTCGGAAACACGGGCGATTCGAGTTTGTTCCAGGAATACTTCGGCGCGGAACGCTACAAGGATCAACCCTGGTATGGCGGGACCTATGCGGGCCGACCCGGCCATGCTCCAAAGGTTTCGGGAAACAACGCCAACAGTTACCAACTGTTCTCTGCCGGCGGGCTTGACTTCATCATTGCCCATGTGGAGTGCAACGCGCCCGACGATGTCCTGGGCTGGGTGGATGAGGTGCTCGAGGCCCATCGTGACCGAATGGCCATCATTTCGACCCATATGTACCTGGGCGGCATAGAGAGAAAAGGGGCCGATCAGCCGCAGGGGCGCATGCGATGGAAAAAAGTCCACGGAGCGCGCGGCAACACGCCGCAACAGATGTGGGAAAAGTCCTTCAGCAAACACGCGAACCTGTTTCTCGTGTTGTGCGGTGACCAATCCGCCTCCATCACGCATCGGCAGACCAGCCGGGGCGCGCATGGCAATCAGGTGCACGAAATCCTCACCGATTACCCGCGACACGCCGACGATTCGGACTGGCTGCGCCTGCTGCGCTTCCACCCTGGGAAAGGCCACATCGAAGTCTTGACGTATAGTCCTGCCCAAGGCCGGCTTTGTGAAGGCATTGGCCACGTGACGGAGTGGAGCGACCATCAGTTTCAACTGGATATTTCCGTTGCAATTGCCGATCACCGCTGAGGAGGGGATATGTCCACAGGGCCGGGTGCTTGCCGAATATCCATCCGCATCCGATTATGGCAGTTTTTGAAAACAATTTTACTGGAGACGAGATTTTACGCCGATACCTTCCGCACAGGCGATACGTGAGTACGGTTCAGTCCTGAAGCCGGTGGCGATATAAACAAGTCCGCGCCCATAATAATGCGGTATAATGCGTTTCGATTCTCACCGCAGCATCCAGACTGCAGCCATAACCAGCAAAGGAGACCGGCATGGCCTCGATGAAACGACGAGATTTTCTACAATACGCGGCGGGTGCGCTTGGTGCTGCCGCTTTCGTGAACACGGCCGGCGCGGGTACGGCGCGGGCGACGGAGACCCGGACATTGGGCAACACCGGCCTGCGTTGTTCTTATCTTGGCGCGGGCACGGGGATACGCGGCAGTGGCCCCGGCATTACCGAATTGACCTTGAAATTGAACGGGGAACAATTCGTTTCCCTGCTTGAACATGCCTATGCGCGCGGCATCACATACTTCGATCTGGCCGACCGCTACGGCTCCCACCATTTCATGCGCCTCGCTATGCGCCGGTCCATCCCGCGCGACAAGGTTATGCTCCTGAGCAAGGTGTGGTCCCGCGAGGCGGAAACGGTGAAACACGATCTCGAACGCATGCGCGGGGAACTGGACACGGACTGCATTGATATCGTGCTGATGCACTGTCTGCGACAGGGCGAGGAGAACTGGCCCGAAACGCTGAAACCGGCCATGGATGTTCTGGCCGACGCCAAGGCCAGGGGACACATCAGGGCGCACGGCGTGTCATGCCATATCCTGCCCGCGCTGGAGCAGGCGGCCGATGAACCCTGGTGCGACGCAGTCCTGGCGCGGATCAATCCCTTCGGCATCAACATGGACGGTCCCGTCGAAACAATCGTGCCCATCCTGCAGCGAATCCACAACGCGGGCAAGGCGGTCATCGGAATGAAAGTTCTCGGGGAAGGCCATGAAGAAGCCGTGCAGCGGATGGACGAGTCTTTCGCGTTTGTCACCGGCCTTGATTGTGTTGACGCGGTAACCATTGGCTTTATGAATCCCGGCGAACTCGACGAAGTCATTTCGAGAATGAAATAGACAAAAGAAGCATGGATGACGCATCGGTTCAGTCGGAAGCGCCGATGGGCCATACTTTCAACTGCTGCCTTCCGCTTTCGGCCAACGTGAAAGGTCCGGGAAATGGGTCGTCTTCGTCTCTTTGTCCGCCGAAGTAATCCGTGACAATACGAACCGGCGATCCGTCGCGGTTGACATAGGGAAGATCCGGGATTTTCGCGCTGCCCAGCAATTCCGTGGTCACAAGCGCGCGCCGCCGCTCCGCGATTTGGGCCGCATCCAAGTTGGCTTCGAGATACCATCCGTCCGCGCCATGGGTTAAGATGAGACCGGGATCATGGTCTTGTAGCGCCAGCGGCGCGTCTTCATGTTCTGACGGTTCCGCGCCCGCGAGATAAACATTGCCGCCCAGGAAGGGCGGGAACTGCTTTGCTTTGTAGGCGTTCAAGCCACGGGAACGCACGAAGATATTGTTGTAATAGCGGTCATCGCCGCAGGGATTATTGTGCATGCCCGCGAGTTCCGTCGAATGGGGCTTATGGAACGGGGTCATCCGCGCGTCAAATCCGATGATGTGGATATTGCCCGCGAACAGGTTGTGCGCGTAGGCGCCGCCTTGCGACAGGGACAGCACGGATTTTTTCGAGAGAAAGATGTTGTTGTCCACAAGAAACGGTCCATGGTTGACCTCGACAAACAAATCCTGCCCCGCGTTATCGTGAAACAGATTCCGCGATACATGCGCGCCCTGCGCCATCCAGTCGAGCCACAGTCCCATGTTGCAGCGATAAATATGGTTGCCGCTGATTTCGGTGTCAATCGCGGCGTGAATTTTAATGCCCGCCATTTCCGCCCCAGTGAACAAACGCCGCATATGGATATCGTGGATGGTGTTGCCGGTGATTGTGCTGAAAATCGCGCCCAGACTGCCGACCAAACCCGCCTGTTCGCAATGGGAAATGGTGTTGTTGCGCACGATGTGGCCGCCGATGCTCTCCTGGTTCCAGCCATTTTCCAGGGCGCGGTGGATGGTCTCGACATAGCCTTCCGCGGTGTCGGCGGAAGTGTTGTCCCACTGGTCGCCGTATTTCCCGAGCGTTACACCGGTGCAGACGGAATAACTGATATCGTTGTTTTCGATAATCCAGCCTTTACTCCAATGGGTTCCGATCAATCCGATCTGTTCGGCGGTGGGCGGCGCCCATTGCGTGGCGGCGTGTTGCATGACAAAACCGCGCACGGTGATGTAGTTGATGAACGGCTTTTCGGGATAGAAAACGGCCTCGCGCGCGTTGATTTCCACCAAGCGCTCGTTGGGGTTCACTCCCTTGAATTGCGCCCATATCGTGGTATGCTCCGCGTCCACCTCGGCATACCACAACTGGACGCTGTCCGGCGTGTCTTCCGGTTCGGCGCTCTTGAACACGAGGCACAGGGTCTTTACGCCGCTCACCGGCTTTATCTTGGCATTGAAACTGGACCATTCTTGCCAGCCCCCGGTGTGGGGCACTTGGCAGACGCCAAGCAGTTCCCCATCAGGGCCATCCAGGCGAATCTCGATGAGGCCGCCGTCGCTCGCGGATGCGGCGCGTATTTCCAGCGACGTTGTGTCCTGTCCGAAGTCAACGCCCTCATATTTGACCCAGTGGCCGTGCAGAATGAACCCGATGCATTCACCGCCTTCCGAACACGGGGCATTCTGCGTGCCATTCTTCTCCGCGAAGGCCGGCGCTTGAATCCGCCGGGCGTCTGCAGCGTCGGTATCGGGCCGCAGCCACGCCACATTCAGCAAGTAGCCTTGTCCCCCCGGATTGAACCATGCGGGAACCGTTCCCGCGGGCTGCATGACTTCATCGCGCGCCGCCGCCTCGACAAGCCAATGCCCGTCAAGATAGACCGCGCCGGTATGGTGTTTGCGCCCCAGCGGATTGAACCAGTCGCCACGAATCGGGTCGCTGTAAGGATTGTAGTCCCCGAAGAAAGTATTGGGCAGCACCGCCTTCCATGTGTCGTGCGCCACCCGTTCCCAGCCCCTAACAACTTCCGACCCTTTAATCTCGACGCGTTCACCAAGAGCCGCCTGGTAGGTAATGCGTTTCGCATCGGATTCACCCCCGCGCGGCGGCGCAATGCGCTCGCGGTAGACCCCTTCATGCACCGTAAT
>CAZLII010000177.1:0-8060 GCA_964559065.1 uncultured Nitrospirales bacterium
CCCGGCGTTTGACCGGTTGACGCGCAGGATCAGCGTAAACCCAATGAATAAAAGGACTTAACGACGCAATCAATCGTTCTGGAGGAAGCACGTAATACCATTGCCGGGTGATGCCGAAATACGGCGCGCCGAGAATCAGCCCGTCGAGCGGCGTTTGGCTCGCTGCAATCGTCGCCAGCGCGCCCCCCATGGAGTGTCCCACCGTCACCACGATTTCATGGGATTTGCGCAGCGCTTGAATTTCCTGAACGACTGCCTGGAGCATCACCTCGGCGCGGGTCGTTTCGAAGTCCAACGGTGAGCGTCCGTGGCCGGGCAGGAGCATCACGCGCACGCGCCAGCCCGCCGCTGCAACCCGGTCGGGAAGATTGTGAAAATTGTTGCCGCAGCCGCCGAATCCATGCACGAAAAGCACGGCGCCCCGCGCATCCTCCGGGCCGATGCTTCGCGGCGCAGCGCCGACCATGATTCCGGTGGCGGGATCGCGCGGCGCGCGCGCATCATCGCGTCGCACCCGGCGTGTTGTTCCAAGAAGTGGCATCATTCCCCCAGATCGAGGCTCATCGCCATCTTTTTGACCGCCTTGATGTCCATCTTTCCCGTGCCCAGCACGGGAATGGCGTCAATTCGATAGAAATTATTCGGACGCGGCCGCCACAAGTTTGGCAATTCAGAGGTAACCATTTTCCCGACCAGTTCGTCCAATTGCTGGTCACTGAGGGTGTGCAGCACAACCAGGCGTTCTCCCTTCACCGTATCAGGCACGCTCGTGACGGCCAGGGCCTGTTCCGTCAGATCGAGCAACGTATGCAGCGTTTCTTCCACCTTGGTATGCGGCACCATTTCACCGCCGATCTTGCTGAAACGCGCCAGACGATCCGTGATGGTGATAAATCCCTCCTCATCAATCGCCGCAATATCACCGGTGGAATACCAGCCGTCGCGCAACACGGACGCCGTTTTTTCCGGTTCCTCCAGATATCCCTTCATGATGTTGGGGCCGCAGACCTGGAGCAGGCCCGCTTCGCCGGCGGGCAGCAATTCGCCCGTTTCCGAATGCACCACGCGCACCCCGATCCCCGGCAGCGGCCGCCCAATCGTGCCGTGCTTCAGGTTTCGTGTATAGAATCCCGGCGATTCATTGTCGGGAAAATTGATTGACACGACCGGCGAGCATTCTGTGGTTCCATAGCCTTCCACCGGCTCAACGCCAAACTTTTCACGGAATGCCAGGCGCACGCGCGGGGCCAGTTTTTCCGCACCGCACACCACGAATTCCAAACTGCGCAGGTGCTCCGGCGGGCAGCGGCGGATGAATCCCTGCAAGAACGTGGAAGTGCCGATCAAGACGCTCGCATGATGTTTCATGGCCAGTTCGCCGATATTCTTGTGTTCGAGCGGGCTGGGATGGTATACGGCGCGCACTTCATTCAGAAATGGCATCCACAGGGTGCCGGTATAGCCGAAGGAATGAAAGAAGGGCAGGAATCCCAGCATGCATGTGCTCTTGTCATGCGGAAAGACCTCACCCGTTGCCATGGTTTGGCTCAGGATATTGCGCAACGTAAGCATCACCCCCTTGGGATCGCCTTCGCTGCCGCTGGAAAAAATGATCGTTGCCATATCATCTTCGCCCAATTTGGGTGTGCCCAAAATCCGCTCAATCAGCCACACCGGCGCAAAGAGGGCGATCAGCATGCCGATGATTCTGTCCTTCCCTGTCACCGACTCGCGGATGTCCTCCAGCAGAATCGTTTCCCCCGGCACGGTCAGCGGCAGACGTTCCAGAAACCGCTTTGAGGTAAGCACCTGGGTGATGCCGCAGCGCCGGGCGCACGAGGCCAGAATTTCAGGGGAGGCGGTGTAGTTGAGATTGACGGGAACGCGCCCCAGCATTTGCAGCGCGATATTTGTCAATGCGCTGCCGACAGTGGGCGGCACCAGCACCCCGGTCATGGGTTGCTTGTCCAGTATCTTCTTTAATTTTCGGGCAAAAACGATGCCGCCGACAAGGGTTTTGAAGTAACTCAGTTCACCGGACAGCGCATCGGCAATGGCCATGCGGCGCAGATTCTTGCGGGCATAGCGGATAAATCCGGTGTGCAGGTTCTTGAAAGGATGCGGGCGCTCCAGGCACCATTGCACGCCGAGTTGCTGCACCGCCGTGCGCACTTCCGGACCGCTCAGCGCAGGAGAAACCGGCGCACCGTAATACACCCCGACCGGATAACGCAAAGGCCGTGGACGCCGCCACTGAATGCGCCGGTTTTTGAAGATGTAAAGCGTTTCCCACAGGCGGCTGACATACACCGGAATGACGGGAACGTTCAGGCCTTCCACCAGGCGGCCATAGCCCTGATGCCAGGGGACTTCTGCGCCGTCAGGGTGCAATCGCGCCTCGCCGTTGACACAGACAACATGCCCCCGGGCGATGACCTCGCGGATGCGCGTGGCAGCGCCTTCGAGGGCCGCCGGCCCCGCGTCAGGCTCCACCGGAATCACATTCATCATCCGCGCTACATGCCGCCATCTCTGCGTGCGCAAGACATCGGCCCCCATAACGAAGTGAACTTCCCGGTCGGTGGAATACAGCAGCAACATCGCCTCGATGATCGAAACGTGATTGGCCGCCAGCAGTGCGCCGCCTTTTTCCGGAACAGACGAACGCCCTTTGACATGCACTTTGCAAAGCGTGCCGTCTGCGAACCACAGCACCGACCGCAGCAATACTACGGGGCCCAGCCACACGAGGTAGGCGCCCACTGCCATTGTGATGACTGCGGTGGCCAGGAAAATGCCGCTCGGGCTGATTCCAAGTTTATTGAACAATAACCAGAATAGCGCTGCGGCCACCATCATGCCGCCGAAAGTCGCCAGATTCAGCGTGGCGATCATACCGCCCTTGATCTTGTCCGGACTGCGCTGCTGCAACATGGCCGCGAGCGGCACATCATAGACCCCGGCGCTGGCGCCCAGACCGAAAAGGAGCAACGCGGTTGACGCATAACGCCAGCCGGGCATGGCCATCAGCACGCAGAAAACAGCCATGCCCAAGAAGCCGATGGGGGCCAGCCCCAATTCAATCTTTCCGCGTGACAGGTAACCGGCCGCCAGACTGCCCAAGCCAATGCCCAGCGCCATCACGGCCAACAGAATGCCCTGAAGCCGCTCATCCAGCACATTGGCTTTCCCCAACTCGATGACATTTTGTATCACCAGCGCGCCCGTCGCCCAGAAAAACGCGATGCCAATCAGTGTCTGGAACAGGCGCGCATCTTCCCAGAATATCCTGAGATAGCGCCATATCCCCGCATATGGATTGACTGGAATGCGCCGGCCGGGTTCCGCGGGCCGCGCGGGCGTCACAAAGAACGACGCGGCCACGCCGACGCCGGATAGGCCGACCATCACCAGCATGGCGTAGTAGACTTTGTCGCGGAATGCCGCCAGCAAGAAGCCCGCCGCCGCGTTGCCGAGAATGATGGCGAGAAAGGTCCACATATTCAGCAGGCCGTTGCCCCAGGACAACTTGGACTCCGGCAGGATTTCAGGGAGAATGCCGTATTTTGCCGGGCTGAAGAAAGCGCTTTGCATCGCCATCAGGAATAGCGTAAACAGCAGCAGGTAGGGACTGCGCAGCAACACCGCCGCCACCCCCATCATCATCACGCCGATTTCCCAGACCTTGGTGGCGACTGTCACCCATTTCTTGCTGTAGCGGTCAGCCAGCGCCCCCGCGATCGCCGGAAACAGCAGCCAGGGCAGATTGAAGACCGCCGTGCTGAGCGCTGTCGCGGGGAACGCTTCACTGGCCACCAGCACCGGCAGGTACAGGATGATGATCAGTTTGTACACATTGTCGCTGAATGCGCCTTGAAATTGCGTGGCCAAGAGCGCCCAGAATCCCGCCTTGTTGAAAGATTCCCCTTCTACAGCACTACGTTGCGGCGACATCGTCATCTTTTGTCTCCTGCGCCGTCCCCCGCGGGGTGACGGCGTTGCCGCACGGCGGGTCCCGCCGTGCGCCGGGCGGTTGAATCAGACCTCCTGACTCGCCCGCTCCCGAATCCGCTCCAACTGTGCAATCAATCTGCGACACTGCACATCATCGAAACATGACAACACGCTGTGGATGCCCTTCCGGTAGATCGGCTCCACCTGGTTCACGAGGTCCAGCCCCTTTTTGGTTAAGATCACATGGTAGATGCGCCGGTTCCCCCGCACCGACACCCGTTTGACCAATCCCTTGCCCTCCAACTTGTCCAACACCGATGTCACGCTTGCCCGCGTCACCACCAGCCGTCGCCCCAAATCCGACTGGGTCCAGTCGCGCGTCTTGTATTTCAGCGCGAACAGCACGTTGAACTGCGCCTCGGTGAGGTCGAAACGCCGGAACAGCGCCGCGCCCTTCGTACTGAGCACGGTCGCCGTGCGCACGATATTCAACACCGCTTCATGCCGCACATCTTCGATGGGCTGATCAAGATCAAGTTCTTTGTTCAACGACATCATGGCCCTCTCCGCATTGATTCCGAAACGCATTGTAACCCGGAAGACTGTTAGAAGTCAAACGTTTTTTTCGCCGGAAGTTCACCCCGACAACGGGCAGACCAGAATGGGTTGGGATTTGTGGTCCGGAATCAGCAGGGGTTCCGTTACGCGCCACCGCGAAAGCGGCATGACATTGCACGGTATGACGCAACAGCAGGGGAAAAAGGGCTGACATGCCAGCCATGTGGCCCGAAAACTGACGCTGATGTCCATCACCTCTGTTGTTCGCCATTGCGATCGAAAGGGTTCCGCTTTCGCCAAGCACTACCTCAGACACATGGGAGATCGATCAAGGCGCAAGCCCAGGTTTTCGTCCGGGATGGGGAAGAATGCTACACTACCGGCGCGCAGCAGAGAGGGCCATTGCATGGCCACACGCAGAGAGGCTGGACGTTCATGGATTATGTGGAGATTGGCGGCCTGCGGGTCAGCCGTTTCATCATCGGGGGAAACCCGTTCAGCGGCTTTTCGCATCAGACCGTCGAGAAAAACCGCGAGATGGTCCGCTACTTCACCACGGCCCGCATCAAGGAAACCCTGCGCGACGCCGAGCGCCTCGGCGTCAACACGCATCTGGGCCGCGCCGACCACCACATCATGCGCGTGCTGCTGGAATACTGGGATGAGGGCGGAAGCATCCAGTGGTTCGCGCAGACCTGCCCGGAAGTGGGCGACATGCGACGGGGCATCCAGAACGCCGTTGATGGCGGCGCCAAGGCCTGTTACCTCCACGGCGGCATGATGGATTTCCTTTATGCCAATGATGCGCTTGACGAAGTGCCGGACGCCATCGCGCGGATTCGCGACGCCGGCATGCCCGCCGGCATCGCCGCGCATGAACCCGGCGTTATCGCGTGGGCGCGGGACCATCTCGACCTCGATTTCTTCATGTGCTGCCACTACAACATCGAGCGCCGGGACAGGCACGCCGAACACCGCCCGGGAAGCCCGGAACGATACGCTGCCGAAGACCGCGACCGGATGACGGCGCTCATCCGCACCCTCGACAAACCGGCCATCCACTACAAGGTGCTCGCGGCGGGCCGCAACCGGCCTGAAGACGCCTTCGCCTATCTCGCCCGGCACATGCGCCCCAACGACGCCGTATGTGTGGGAATCTTCCCGAAGGACAATCCGAACATGTTGCAGGAAGACATCGCGCTGCTGGAGAAGAGCCTGCGGAACGCCGCAGCCTTGGGGAGCGGCGTCCGCCCCGAAATTGCCGCAAGGTGAAGTGCGAACAATCTGGGAGGATAGGCCATGATGCTCTATATGCAAAAGGCGCGGGAGATTCTCGACAAGATCGAATCCACCCAATCCGAACCCATCCATGCCGCCGCCGATTTGATCGCCCGCAGTCTCATCAAGAACGGCGTCTGGCATGTCTTCGGCGCGGGGCATTCGCACCTCATCGCTGAGGAGGCTTACTCCCGCATGGGCGGCCTGGCGCCGGTGAATGCCGTGCTCTTTCCGCCGCTCATGCTCCACGAAGGCCCCGTCAGCGCCCGGCGAATGGCGCGGATTCCCGGCATCGCCAAAGTCCTGTTTGATCGGGCCGACCTCCGCTCCGGCGAAGTGCTCACCATCATCTCCAACAGCGGGAGGGATGCCGTGCCCATCGAAATGGCGCTGCTCGCCCGCGAGAAGGGCGTGTCCACCGTGGCCGTGACCTCGCTGGCGCAGGCGCGCCTGGCGAAGAACAGCCCCGGCTTTAACGTCAAACTCTTTGAAATTTGTGACGTGGTCATTGACAATTGCACCAGCGAAGAAGACGCCGCGCTGAAGATCACCGGCACGGAGAGCCTGGTCGGTCCCATGTCCACCCTGGCGGGCGTGGCCGTCATCCAGCAGATCACCTATCTTATAGCGCGCGCCTTTGTGGAGTCTGGACGCGAGGCGCCGGTCTTCCGAAGCGTTCACGCCGCTGGCGGCGAGCAGTGGAATGCGCGCCTCGTGCAGGTCTTCGGCGCGCGCGCGCATTTGCGGTAAGCGGGGAATCGGTCAACGCCGCCGATGGGCGGCAGGGAGAAACGCATGGGGCGAATGGGCGCGGGCAGAAAACTGATTTACGGCATGGGCGGTCTCACCATGAGCCTGCCTGACCTGGTTTTCATGCAGTGGATATTCATTCGCTATGTGCCCGGGGACGAAAGTGCGCTGGTGCCCGCGCGCCTGTTCGGCGTGCTGGTCTTCAGTGCGCGCGTCATCGGCGCGGTGGCGGAGCCGATCATCGGCCACTGGAGTGACAACTGCCGCACACGCTTCGGGCGGCGGCTGCCGTTCATCCGGAGCGGCATGATCCCCATGGCGCTCTGTTTTTTCCTCATGTGGATGCCGCCGGTCGGCCATCTGCATTGGATGAACGCCGTCTACGCCCTGGTGCTGATGCTTGCCTATCTCCTGTGCTTTCCCACAGTAATCACCCCCTACCTAGCCCTGCTTCCGGAGATTACCACCGACCTCCGAGACCGCGTCGGACTCGCCACCGTCCAGGCCGCCTTTGTCATGCTCGGCACCATTCTCTTTGCAAGCATGGGTCTCGTACTCAACGCGGGCGGCTGGCCCGCCATGGCGGGATTCGTCGCCGCCATCATCCTCATCGGGATTGGTCCCGTCGCCTGGACCACCCGTGAGAAAACCCACGCCGCCGTTGCGGCCCATGATCGGTCGCGCCTGCTGCCCGCAATTCTCTCCGCGCTGAAAAACCGCGCCTTCCGCCGTCTCGTCGGCGGCACGGCAATGGTCTTTTTCGGCTTCAACTGCGTGCTCGCGGCGCTGCCCTACTGGGTCACCATCTACCTCGAACGCGACAAGGACACCGTGACCCTGCTCATGGCGCCATTCCTGGCGGTGACGATGGTGCTTTTCGCCGCCGTCGGCCCGTTGGTGGCGCGGTTTGGCAAGTATCGCGTCTTTCTCGGCAGCATCCTCGGCATTTCGATATGCCTGGCGCTCTTCTCCTGTGCCGGCCTGGTCCCCTGGGGCGACCCGCTCACCCAGATGATCGTGCTCGTTACGCTGCTCGGCGTGCCCATGACCGGCTTCATTGCCCTGCCCTTCGCCCTGCTCGCTGATGTCATTGACTACGACGAAAAACTCACCGGACGACGCCGCGAGGCCCTTTTCTTCGCCGTGCAGGGCACCATCCAGAAGACCTTGTTCGGCTGCGCCGGCCTTACCTTCAGCATGGTCGCCTATACCGGCGCGGGCAACACTGTCAGCATTGCGGGGCTTCGCGGCGTTACCTTGATTGCCGCCGCCGCAGGGCTGCTGGGCTTTTTCATCTTCAGTAAGTACCCCCTGCGCGAAGTCGGCGGCGTCATGGTGTTTCCGGAGGAACCTGACAAAAAGCATCCATAACACGAAAAAATGGCCGAAAGTGGCTCCCCTGAAAGAAATCGTTTTGTTTGGAGTGACGCGGCTTGCCTGGCCGTTGGGTGAACCGACAGGTTTTTACAGTGCTGTCCAAAATATTCTTGGCGCTGAGAAAAGCCTTCTATTATGTTGAT
>CAZLII010000178.1:0-8049 GCA_964559065.1 uncultured Nitrospirales bacterium
GACATCGAAGTGTACAGCCTGTGCGAACACCACATGCTGCCCTTCTTTGGCAGATGCCATGTGGGCTATATTGCCCGCGACAAGGTGATCGGATTGAGCAAAATCGCCCGCATTGTGGATTTCTATGCGCGCCGACTGCAGATTCAGGAACGCCTCACCGCGCAGATCGCGCGCGCCGTCATGGACAACACCAGGGCGGAGGGAGTCGGCGTCGTCATTGAATGCCAGCATCTCTGCTCCATGATGCGCGGCGTGGAGAAGCAGAACTCTGTCATGACCACCTCCTCGGTGCTCGGCAGTTTTCACGATGACGCCGCCACCCGGACGGAATTCCTGACGCTGATCTCCCGCGATGTCCACCACCATTGATCGAAGTGATTTCGTCGCGGTTTGCGGGCGCCCCGGCGGGATTCCTATACTGATGCGCCCTAGAAGCAAGATCAGGAGTCGCCCATGCCCATCGCCCAAGTGCTGCAACCATTACACAGCCTCTTCATGATCGCCTCATTCGTGTTGGGCTGCGTCGTGGGAAGTTTCTGTAACGTCTGCATCAGCCGCTGGCCCACGGGCGAGTCGGTCATCCGGCCCCGCTCGCGATGCCCGAAATGCCTCAATTCCATTGCCTGGTACGACAACATCCCCCTGGTAAGTTGGCTGGCGCTGGGCGCAAAATGCCGCCATTGCGGCCAGCCCATCAGTTGGAAATATCCGTTGGTGGAAGCGATCACCGGGGCCTTGTTCATGGCGGTCTTCTGGCGCTTCGGCTTCGACATCGCCACCCCGATTTACATGGCCCTGTGCGCCGGCCTGGTCATCGTCACATTCCAGGACCTCGCCGACTGGACCATTCCCAATGAAATTACGCTGCCGGGCATTCTCGCCGGACTCGGCGTCTCGCTGCTCGCCATGACCCAACAGGAAAGCATGCTGCGCGTCGCAGACCCCATTGACAGCCTCGACGGCATTGCCGCCGGCTGTTTCATTATCTGTCTCATGGACAGCGTTGTGGTCTTGCTGTTGCGCAAGCCCGGCATGGGCTTTGGCGATGTGAAACTGCTGGCCATGCTCGGCGCGTTTCTGGGCTGGCGCGGTGTCATCGGCACGCTGCTGATTGGTTCCCTTATCGGCAGCGTGGTCGGGGTGGCCATGATTCTTTATTTCAGGAGCAGACAGGACGCCGACACGGCTGAAGCCTCGGTTCAGCCAACGAATTTGAAGGATGTGCCCATAGACCCCGTGGCTGCCGTCGCATTGGGCGTCTGCACGGTCTATCTGGCCGCCCGTTGCTTTTATTACCTGGTAAACGATGATATCCTGCCATCTGAATTGCGTCCGATCCTGACCATTGCAGCCGGCGTCGTGACAGCCTTCGCCATGATCGTGTCCGGCCTTTCGCTCTCGCTGTACGCGCGGCAACAAAAGTCTGCACCGGCAAAACATGGTTCGCGTATCGCGGAGCACCTGGAAGGCGGCGCACAGGAAGAAGACTTGGAAATCACCTTGCAGGGACACTATCTCCCGTTTGGCCCTTATCTGGCCGCCGGGGGGATCCTGTTCCTCTTCTTTGGTCCGGAATTATATCAATGGTACACAGTGACGCTCTGACAGTTCGTCAATAAATTGTTTTCAAGGAGTATGCGCTATGATGGAATTGCCGGAATTTATGCGTCGTCTCGACGCCATTGCCGGGGGCTTTCAACGTTCCAAAATATTGTTCACTGCATTGGAGGGCGGCGTCTTCCCCCTATTGGAAAGCCCGATGACGGCGGCGGAAGTCGCCGCACGGCTGGGTTGGGATGAACGCGGAACGCGGATGCTTCTGAACGGGCTGATTGCGTTGGACTTGGCGGAAAAGGACGCGCAGGGCCGCTACCGCAACGCGCCCATCGCGTCGGCGTGCCTGACGCCCGGCGGGCCGATGGACCAGACCGCCATCCTCAACCACAAGGCGCACGGCTGGGAAGCCTGGGCGCACCTGGATGAATTGGTGCGGACCGGCAAGCCGTATCCGCGCGGCGAACGCGGTGGCGAACAACTCCGCGCCTTCATTTGCGGTATGAAAAACATCGCCAGGGAAAGCGCAAACGCGATGGTGGAAGCGGTGGACATTGCCCCGTACAAGAACATGCTCGACGCGGGCGGCGGACCGGGCACTTATTCACAGGCCTGCCTGCGGAAAGTACCGGCTATGCGCGCGACAATATTCGACTTGCCGGAGGTGCTCCCCATCGCAAAAGAAGAGGCATCAGCAGCAGGATTGCTGGACAGAATGGACTTCGTTGCAGGTGATCTCACCAAAGACCCACTCGGGACAGGGTATGATCTGGTTTTGCTCTCCAATATCATCCACTCCTTTGGCCCGGAGACGAACCAATTACTGATCAGAAAATGCCACCAGGCGCTCGTTCCCGGTGGCATGCTCATTGTCAAAGATTTCCTGCTGGATGATGACGAAAAAGGCCCCGCCTTCGGCCTGATCTTCGCCCTGCATATGTTTGTCCATACGGACCAAGGCGACACGTATTCTGTGCAAACAGTCCGGCAATGGACCCGTGAGGCGGGATTTTCCGATGGGCGACTCGTGGACCTCACGCCGCAAACGCGCATGTGGCTCGCCCAAAAATAACCACCCCCACATAGCCGAAGGGGCTGTCGGGCTGCAAGGAAAAGGGGACGATGTGACGTCTGCCCTGACTAGAAAACAAGCCCAAGCAGATTCAGAATCAACTGAATAAGTTGAAGCACCTGAATAATGGATGCAATCACGGCTGCTGCGACGTCCATGGCTCTCTCCTTTGCTCTGAAACGTGCCTGTGTTGACCGGCGGAAGTATAACTCAGGCGCGTAGCCAAAGTCGAATTGTTGTGATGTTCCCTTTCGCAAGGCTTATTTGTCTGCTAATAAAGTACCTCACTTGCTTTTTCGAAATCGCCGCCGGAGGCGGTGGGGGACCAGCAATGACAAAGGGAAGGATGGACGGGAACGGCCATATGACCGCCCCTGTCATTCCGAGGGAGCGTCAGCGACCGAGAAATCTTTGGCATGGGGGAAGATTTCTCGCTTCGCTCGAAATGACAATGCTATATCGCTAAGAAAGTAGAGTGCTTCCTTCTACGAATCGCCGCCGGAGGCGGTGGGGGACTGGAAAGCAACCCCGCCGACAAGTTGTTTTGGGCGACACAATAGGCACAAGGCCATATTATTTGGCATCCTCTGTGATGCTATGGTATAAGGACGTTTCCAAGTCTGTTCATAATGAAGACCGGCGTAATAGTCAACGATTGGAATTGGCCAAAAGGGGGAAAGGGAGGTTAAACGTGTCTGGATTAACGTACGCATCTGCAGCGGTCTTGCTGACGCTTGGCATCGCCGTTTCGGCCCTGGCGGAGCAACCACCCGCAAAGATCGGCCGGTTTCCCCAGGAAGTGGCAACTCATTTTGGCAAAACCGAAGGACTGCCCTCCGACAACGTGTTGTCGGTGCGCACAGGCTCAGACGGTCACGTCTATGCCATCACGGACCGGGGCGCAGCCCGCTTCACGGGCGACGCATGGGAATCGCTTCCCACGCCGCACGCCGAAAACCACCTGATTCAGTCGCTGTTTGTGGCGCAGATGGAACGGCTGTTTCCCAAAGACCTTAGCGAAGCGGCGCAGCAGCCGGCGATGTTGCCGTCAGTCTCCGTTCCCAACAACCGCTTTCATGACGTATTGATCCGGGACGGAGCGATCTATATCGCCACGGAGAGCGGATTGCGGCGCGAGGCCGCCTTTGAACCGGCGACCGACCCGCTCCAGGATTGCGCGGTTTATCAATTGGCCATCGGTCCCGACAAACGCCTCGCGGCGGCGACTTCCGCAGGGTTGATGCTCGAAGTGGAAGACAACGTCTTTGATGAGGCACTGATAGAAGATGGCATGGGCCGCCGGTGGGCGGCATCGGATGTTCTGGCCGTCGCCTATGACAGTGAAGGACGCCTGTGGTTCGCCACGCGCGCGGGAGTGGGCTGCTACAGTGATGAAGCGTGGCAGTTATACACACCAGCGGAAGGACTGCCATACAACGATTTCACGTGGATGACAGCGGGACAGGAAGGCGTGGTCTGGTTCGGCACGCGCATCGGCGCGATTCGATTCGACGGCAAAGAATGGACCTATCGCCAGGGGAAAGCGTATCTTTCGGACGACCACGTGCGCAGCATCGCCGTTGACGGCAACGGGGCCGTGTGGTTTGCCACGCCCAAGGGCGTGAGTCGTATTGCCTATCCTCTCATGACCCTCGCCGAAAAAGCGGCGTTTTATGACGAGGAGATTGACAAATACATTAAGCGCACCCCATTCGGCTATACCTCGGAAGTGCGGCTGGCGCGTCCGGGCGACAAGAACGAAATCATTTATACCGACAGCGACAACGACGGCCTGTGGACTGCCATGTACGGCGCGGCGCAGTGTTTCGGCTACGGCGCCACGAAGAGTCCCCAGGCAAAAGAACGCGCAAAACAGGCTTTCGAGGCGTTGCGTTTTCTGCAGGTGGTCACCCAGGACTGCGAATACAGCCCGCCCAGGGGCTATGTCGCCCGCACCATTTTGCCGATTGACGGTCCCGACCCCAACGAAGGCCGCTTGGAACGCGACCGGGAACACCAGGCGAACCGTGATTCCCTGTGGAAACTCTATGAACCGCGCTGGCCCAAAAGCGCCGATGGGAAATGGTATTGGAAGAGCGACACGAGTTCCGACGAACTGGACGGCCACTATTTCTTCTATCCGCTTTATTACGATCTGGTCGCGGACACGGAAGAGGAAAAGGCGCGGGTGCGCGAAGTGGTGCGCGATCTGACCGACCACCTGATCGAACATGGCTTCAATCTGGTGGATTTTGATGGCACGCCCACAAGGTGGGGTATTTATTCGCCGGAATCACTCAACCACGATCCGAACTGGTGGGTCGAGCGCGGGCTGAAATCCCTGAGCATGCTTTCCTATCTCGCCGTGGCGGAGCACATGACCGGCGACCCCAAGTACGGCAAGGCGGCGCGGGATTTGATTGATGTATACGGCTATCAGACAAACGCCATGTTTCCCAAAATGCAGTTCGGCTTTGGTTCCGGCAACCAGTCCGACGATGAAATGGCGTTCATGTGCTTCTACAACCTGCTGAAATACACAAAGGACCCGACACTCCGCGACATGATGCTGCTCTCCTGCTACGCCTACTGGACCATCGTGTCTCCGGAGATGAATCCCCTATTCAATTTTACCTATGCCGTCTTCGGGAAGGGCGCGAAACACACCAACCTGTGGGGAACACATCGCATTAACCCATGGCCGGGCTGGCTCGAAGATTCCATCAAGACGTTGAAAGGTTTTCCCCTCGATCGCGTGAACTGGGGCCGGAAGAACAGCCATCGCCTGGACATCGTTCTTCTTCCCCGACAGCAGGCAAATGAGCCTACCGAGTTTCCGCGCCGGGACCGGGGTCATCGGAACAACGGCAAGGTGCTGTCGGTGGAAAACCGCTTCTTTGGGCATTGGAATACGGACCCATGGCGTTTGGACTATGGCGGCGATGGCCGGGAACTCGCCAGCGGCACGGTCTTCTTGCTCCCATACTATATGGGGCTGTATCATGGATTTATCGTAGAGACAGAGTAGCGGGAGGCCTGACGCGCCATCGCACGCAATAGACGAAGGACACAAAGGACATCAAGGACACCAACGACTCATAAGATTCGATGGATGTCTTGGCAAAGCCCTTACGTACTTCGCTCTTGGAGGTCATTCCTGACCCTTTTTCCTTTATGTCACTTGGATCGCTTGTGTCCTTGTGTCTTTGTTGTCCTTGATGTCTTTTTTGTCCCTTCGTTCTTTAGTCGCTCAGGTCGTTTGTGTTCATTTCGCTCTTCCGCCCAAACGAATATCGCCTTGCCCGCCTGCCTCGTGCCATTTCGTTTATCCGATGGAATTGAACTTTTCTGTCTAGTATATTGGGGTCGAATATGCGACCAATCATAACGAGAATGAACGAAGCCCTCGTTGTGAGGGACAGCCTGCTATATGCAATCATGGCGCTGGGCTGTATCGTCCTGGCGCTGTTAGCCTGGCCGCGCGCGGCCGGAACCGAGGCGGAACGCCGCGCGGCAGAGGAAGGTCGGACCATCATTGTGTATTGGGATCGCCATTCCGGCCACGAGCATGAATCCCGGCGCGTGCTGATAGAAGAATTCAACGAAAGCCAGAATGAAGTCTATGTGCGGACGCTGCCCATCGGCTACAACGCGCTGATGGAAAAGACGCTGACCTCCACCGCGGGCGGCGCGCCGCCCGATCTGCTTTCTGTGGATGGCGGCATCATGGCGCAGTTGGCGGCGCAGGGACTTTTCATGCCGCTGGACGACCTGATCGCGGAAGTGCCATGCCTCAACCCTGATGCGTTCATGTCGCACATCTGGGACATGGTTTCTTTCGATGGTCACGTCTGGGCCATTCCCACCACGACGGACACCTATTGCCTGCTGTGGAACAAGAGCGCGTTCCGGCGCGCCGGACTGGACCCCGAAAGACCGCCGCAGACATTGAAGGAACTGGAGGAATACGCGGCGAAACTGACCATCCGCGCGCCATCCGGCGCGATTGAGCAGATGGGGTTTCTGCCCTGGCTGCCCTGGGACCAGAGTTTCATGTGGGGCGTGCTCTTCGGCGGCCAGTGGTATAACGAAGAAACAGGCCGCGTGGAGACGGGCAGCGATCCCGCCATCATTGCCTCGCTCGCCTGGCAGCAGAGTTTCACAATTGATCCGACTTCAGACAGGAATCCGCCCTACGCCATGCCCGCCGAGCGCATTCAATCATTTACGCGCGGCATCGGCGACTACATGAGCGCGAACAACCCCTTCTATTCCGGCAAGGTCGCGATGATTTCTGAGGGGGAGTGGCAGGTGACTTTTATTCCCAAGTATGCGCCGGGGCTGGACTGGGGCGTCGCGCCGCTGCCGCAGCCGGAGGGTGTTCCCCCAATTGCGTTTGGGCCAACCTGTGTGGCCGACGTAATTCCCGTGACCGCGCGCAATCCCGAAGCCGCGAAAAAATTCCTGCGCTGGTTCTACAGTCCCCGTCCGGACGGAAGGCCGTCCCCCGCCAGCGACTACAACCACGCCATTCACAACATCCCGCCGCGCACGGAAGAGGCATTGCAGGACCGCTTTATGGCGCATCCCAAATTCCGGGTCTTTGTGGAGCAATTGCTGCATCGGCCCGTCGCGGCCTATCCGGTGACGCCCTGCACCCAGTTTCTCACCGACACCATCGGCCGTTTTCGCGAATGGGTGGTCTTTCGCCGCATGACGCCGGAAGAAGCGGCGATGGAAGTTGAAACGATGGTGAACCGGGAACTGGAGCGCACCCGCGCCCTGTTGGAAAGGCGCAGGCCATGACACGCAGGGAACGCCTTCATCTGCGCAATGGACTGCTTTTCGCCGCGCCGTGGGTCGTCGGCTTCCTCTGCTTTCAGTTGTATCCGCTGGTGATGAGCGTCTATTACAGTTTCACGGATTATAATGTGGTGCATCCGCCGGTCTGGACAGGTCTCGACAATTACCGTGAGTTGTTTTTCGATGATCCCCTTTTCTGGAAAGCGCTGTACAATACCCTTTATTTCACCATCTTCTCGGTGCCGTTGAGCCTGGCCTTCAGTCTGGGCATTGCGATGCTCCTGAATCAGAAAATTCCCGGCATGTCCGTCTTCCGCACCGTCTTCTTTCTGCCGAGCATCGTGCCCATTGTCGCGTCGTCCGTGTTGTGGCTGTGGGTCCTGAACCCGGAAAGCGGGTTGATCAACAGCCTGTTGCAGCAATTCCTCGGCATCCAGGGGCCGGGCTGGCTGGCGGATGCACGGTGGGCAAAGCCGTCGCTGGTCTTGATGAGTCTGTGGAGCATCGGCGGGGCGATGGTGATATTTCTGGCGGGGCTGGCCGAGGTGCCGCAAACCCTCTATGAAGTCGCGGAACTCGACGGCGCGGGCCGTTGGGCGAAGGTCCGCAACGTCACCTTG
>CAZLII010000179.1:0-8040 GCA_964559065.1 uncultured Nitrospirales bacterium
CCTTCTTCGACGGCGACCTCATAATCGTCGCTCATGCCCATCGAGATTTCCGGCAGATTGCGCGATTGCGCCAATTCCCGCAAGCGGCCGAAAACCGTGCGCAGCACCTTTTCTGGCGCATCGAAGGGGGCCATGGTCATCAGCCCCTCGATCTGCAACCGGTCCAAGCCGGCCATAGCGGCAAGGGCGTCGTCGAGCGACTCCGGCGTGAAGCCGTGCTTGGATGCCTCTCCCGATACGTTCACCTCGACCAAGGCGCGGATGCGGCGGTCCTGTTCCTCGCAGCGACGTTGCAGCGCCCCAGCGACTTCCAGCCGGTCAATTGAATCCACCGTGTCGAAGAGCGCGACAACATCGCGGGCTTTTCTGCGTTGGACCGGCCCAATCATATGCCAGCATGCGGGCGCGGGTGCGGCCCCGATTTTTTCGCGCGCACCCTCCACCCTGTTCTCGCCGAAATCAGTCACGCCCACATCCCGCAGAATGCGCACAATGTCCGCGCCGACGGTCTTGGTCACAGCCACCAGGCGCACCGCATCCGGCGACCGCCCTGCGCCCGCGCGCATGGCGGCCTCCGCCATGCGCCGGCGCACAAAGTCAAGATTGCGTTGAAGCGTTTCTCGAATATCCGACCTGGTTATGGTCTCTTATGGCGCTGCCACCCAAGGAAACCGTGGCATGCACGCAAACGTGCGGCCCCTCTACCCGCCGCGCATCTCCTTGACTTGGGGGGCGTCGTCACAGCCCCGGATGGGAACTGTGGGAACCGTCCTCCAGAGAATCCAGCAAGTCCGCATCGTGTTGCACGCCTGCGGCCTCGGCTTCTTCCAGGCGTTGTCTGCGGATATCTTCCGGCATGCCCTGGCAAATGTCCCCCGCTTCTCTGCGCAACACCGCCTTTTTCTCCGAAACAGAAAGCGGCAGACCGCCCCTGAGTTTGATTTCGATCATCAAATCGGAGGCGGCGTCGAAGTTGGCGGGGTTCTCCCATCGGGCCTTGTCGAGCATGGCCACGGCCTCCATGTAACGGCCTTCCTCGACCAAATCGAGCGCGTGCAGGCGGGCCAACCGATATTCCGCGAACGGTTCGTTCATCTCGTTCCAGATTTGGATGGCCCGCTGTTCGTATTCGGTTGCTTCCTGCCGTTTCGCCCCGGCTTCCTGCGGGTCCACGGCGGATGCGACGGCCGCAAAGGCCTCTTCCGCGCGCTGTTCATAAATGAGCGCGGTGTTGCGTTGAACGAAACGCGGGGCAACTTCCTGTGCGGCGTCGCTCCCCGGAAAGCGTTTCATGTAATCCTGCCATCCGGCGAGGGCCTCGGCGTATTGTCCGTTGAGTTCCATGCAGATATAGAGTTGGCGTGGCACCCAGCGGTCATGCGGCTGCCGGACCGCCTCCCGCAGATACCGAACCGCGTTGGGATAGTCGTTGAGTTTGTTTTTGTATACAGCGAACCCCAAATCGAAGTAGAGTTTGTAGTTGCGCGGGTTCTTGCCGATGCCGTCCTTGAGAAAGTCAATGGCGAGATAATAGTAGAGTTCCTTTTCGCCGAGGCAAACCTGGTACTTCGGGTGCCATTTCTTGAGCGCGGGCGGTGTGTCGGGCATCTTGGCCGTGGCGTTGTAGGAGAGATGCCATGCGCCAAGCAGATAGGCGTCAATGAAGTTGGGGTCGAGCAGAACGCAGGTTTTCATCAGGGGGATCATGCGGTACATCATGCCCTGGTGCCAATAGCGGTCCACCTGAATCCACACGAAGTTGGCGGCCACCTTCCGGAAACCGAAGAAAAGGTTGAACAGATTGACGCCGCCCGCCTGCGCTTCCGCATAGTCAATATCGCGGGCGTAAGACAACTTGCGTTCACGCGCCAACTGGAGAAAACGTCCACGTTCTTCCTGGAGCGTTCTGCTTCGGGCGTAGTTCCAGAGGGCGCGATCATGGCGTCTGTCACCCGCTACGCGACTGAGCGTGCTGACATCCTCATCCGCCTCATCGTCATCCACTTCCCAGCCGGCGATATCGGGCTCAATCTTCCGCCCCACTGCGTCGAACAGTTCCTTGTCGCTGTATTCGCCGGCGGCATCCCTGAACAGGCGTTCATGGGTGGCGGCGGCAAGCAGCCAGCGGTAAAACGCTTCCGCTTCGCGCAAGTGCCGCAAGCGGCAACCCTGCACCGAGCCGACAGCGAGAGATGCAACAAGCGCCGCAAACAGCATAATATGAGGATATCGCTTCATCGCCGACTACAACTCCTTGCGGCGGAAGATCAGGTAAGCCATGATGAATCCCGACACGGCATAGATGAGACCATAAGCCATCAAATGGGGAATCAGCACATCCGTGGGCGGATCGTTCGGAGCGCGGTCCAAAATCTGCATTTTAAGGCTGAAATGCTGAAGATTCGGCAAAACATTCCGCAGCCCATAGGCCACCCAGCCGATCATCTCATCAAAAAACTCCCCGGATTGCCCCGAACGCACTTCCACGTCCTTCAGATATTCTGTGAGCGTGCCCGTGATATAGATGAACAAGCCGCCAATCGTCGGCAACACTGAAGAGGTGGCGGCGCAGGAGACCGCAAATGTAAACGCGGAAATAATGAGAAATTCAAAATAGGTCAGCAGGATGGACCAAAGCAGCAACGTCGGCAGCACCCATTGGCGGAGATAGAGCGCAATAAAGAAAAGACCGCCCATAAGCGCCAGATTCACGATGATAATGAACTGAACGCCGAGAAATTTCCCCAACAGGTATTGTACGCGCCGAACAGGCTTGGATAAAACAGTGTAAATCACCTTGTTTTCCGATTCGTTGGGCACAACGGACGCGGAAATGAAGATGGTGATGAGCACCCCGAAGATGGAAATGGTGGTGACGCAGATATCCTTGATAAGTTTCAATTCCATGTCGGATTCGGCAGACGGGTCAAGGAATGCCGACAGGAAAGTGGACCCGAAGATGACAAGCAGGCTGAGGATAAGGAAGCCCACGAGGGTTTTCTTCCGAATGCCTTCGCGCCACGTGTAAATTGCGATACACCACGGACCCCGCACGAAGTCCACAATGGTCGTCATGATGCTTTTCTCCGTTCGGCTTCCGCCGCGCCGACGACGCGGACGAAGAGTTCTTCCAGGGTTTCGCGGCGCGGCATGACGGCCACCAGGGTAAGTCCCCGGTCCTTGCACAGGGCCAGGGCTTCATAGGTGGAACGGCCTTCCGGCACGCGCAGTTTCATTCGTTGATGCACCCGGTCTTCAATGAGAAGACCCGCTTTCTCGACAGCCTCGACCGCTTGCGGCGAGATGCCATCCACTTCGATGAGCACCTCGCGGGCCATCAATAGTTCATCCAATGTGCCGCTGGTTTGCAGGACGCCGTCGAAAAGGATGCCGACCCGGTCGCTGATCAGTTCAACCTCCAGCAATTCGTGGCTCGAGATCAACAGCGTCTTGCCTTCGTTGCGCAGGCGCGCAAGTATGTCGCGGATTTCCTTGCGGGCGATGGGATCGAGGCCGGTGGTCGGCTCATCGAGGATGAGGATTTGCGGGTCGCTGATGAGCGCCTGCGCCAGGCCGATGCGCTGCCGCATGCCCTTGGAGTACCCGCGCAGCAGACGCTTGCGGGCAAAGGTCATGCCCACCAATTCCAGCACGGCGTCAATGCGTCTATTCAATTCAGCCCCCGCCAATCCGTAAAGCCGTCCATAGTACCGCAAAATCTCCTCCCCCTGAAGAAAATCAGGGTAATATGCGCCTTCCGGCAGGTAGCCGATGTTGCGTTTCACTTTGGAGGAGGCTATATCCGAGGTCCCGAGAATCTCGATGGCGCCTGAGGTCGGAAAAATCAAGCCCAGCAGCAACTTGATGGTGGTGGTTTTCCCAGACCCATTGGGTCCGAGGTAACCAAAAATCTCGCCGGAATTGACCGTGAGATTGAGGTTTTTCAGCGCATGCACATCCTGCCCGCGCAGGGCGCCTTCATAGATTTTGTTGAGTTCCCGTGTTTCGATGACAATTGGCACGAACTTGAACCTTTCATTGGCCGTGGATACTGCGGTGCCACCACCGCTGCATCCGGCGATGGGGGCCGCACAACACCGGCCTTGCGCATCCCTTTGAAGGAATCCACCGTGCGGGGCAGGTTACGGTGAAAAACAACACCTTTTCTACCGCCGCGACGGTCTTTCTTTCGGTCAGACGCGTACTTGGGAACGCTCCAATCAATAGAGCGGATGATAACAAATGAACCTGAGTGAGTCAACGCAATCGAATTTCTTCGCCTTTGCGCCGCATGTTATAATGCAACTTCCTGATAGGAACACCGACCAAGACGAACGATTGGCATTATGGAAGCACAACCCCATTTTCCGCCCTGGATACGCCGTACCTGGCCTTCAGGCAGGGCGGTCCGCGAAGTGAAATCACTGCTGGGCGAGTTGCATTTGCACACGGTTTGCCAGAGCGCCCATTGCCCGAATCACTCGGAATGCTGGGAGCGCCGCACGGCGACCTTTATGGTTTTGGGCAACGTATGCACCCGGCATTGCGCATTCTGCGCGGTGAACAGCGGTCGCCCAGCAAGCCCGGATAGGGGGGAACCGGAGCGCGTCGCCAAAGCGTCGGCGCGTCTTGGGCTTCGCCATGTGGTCATTACCTGTGTGACGCGTGATGATCTGCCGGACCAGGGGGCCGGACACATCGCGGAATGTGTCGCGGCAGTTAAGCAGCGGTTGCGGCACGCCACGGTGGAGGTGCTGGTTCCCGACTTCCGCGCCGAAGCCGATGCCATCCAGCGGGTGCTGGCGTCCGGTCCGGACGTCTATGCACACAATATTGAGACAGTGGAACGACTGACGCCCAAACTCCGCGACCGACGCTTTTCGTATCGCGGGTCCTTGGAATCCCTTGAAATCGCCGCGCGCCTGGCGCCGGACCGGTTCATCAAATCGGGATTCATGCTGGGATGCGGGGAGCGGCCCGAGGAAGTCCGCCGCACGCTGGAAGACTTGCGCGCCGTGGGATGCACTGCCGTGACCATGGGCCAATACCTGCAACCCACCGGCAAGAATCATCCCGTCGTCGCCTACCTGAGGCCGGAACAATTCCAAGCGTATGAGCGGCTGGCGCGCCAACTGGGCTTCATCTTTGCCGTGGCCGGTCCCTTCGTGCGCAGTTCCTATCGTTCCGAGGCCATATTTGAGGGGCAATCCGGCGCACAGGCATCGGAGCGTGTTCTCAAGACCGCTGACCAGGGAGTGCGTTGTCATGCGGATTGAAGTGCGTCTGCCCGACTTGGGCGATGAAGATGATGCCGTGCAGGGCGGCGTAGTCGCAGTCTGGACGGTCCAGCCCGGCGATACGCTGGAAGCCGGGGACGATTTGCTCGAGGTGACCACCGACAAAGCGGTGTTTGTAGTGCCGTGTCCGGTCCGGGGAACCCTCATCGAGCAATGCGTGTGCGAGGGTGACCGCGTTTCCGTGGGGGATTTGTTGTGTGTGTTGGAGGCTGCCGAGTGACCCAATCCGGTTCGCCGGTGGCGTCTTGCGGAAATATTGCACAGTTTTGAAAGGGTAGAGAATGTCCTGTGGCGTGGGTGTTATCGGTGCGGGGACCGTCGGCAGTGGCGTGATTGAAACCCTGTTGTCCCATGGAAATTTCATCCATAATAAATCCGGCGCGCAGGTAGTATTGAGGCACGTCGCAGAACTACGGCAGGAACTGCTGAAGGATTATGATCTCGAGGGCGTGCGACTGAGCAGCGACGCCGCCGAACTCATCGCGGACCCAGAGGTGGACATCGTCTGCGAACTCATCGGCGGGCTGGAACCGGCCAAGCGCTTCATCCTGCAGGCGATGGAGGCCGGAAAACACGTCGTCACCGCAAACAAAATGCTCCTGGCGAACGCCGGGCCGGAATTGACTGAGGCGGCGATTCGGAACAACGTCGAACTGCGCTATGAAGCCGCCGTCGCGGGGGCCATCCCCATCATCAAGGCGGTCCGCGAGGGATTGGCCGCGAACCGCATCCGCGCCGCCTACGGGATACTCAACGGCACCTGTAATTACATCCTGACCCGAATGACCGAGGAAAGTTCAGATTTTGATGTCGTGTTGAAGCGCGCACAGGAGAAAGGCTTCGCAGAAACCCCGCCGGACCTCGATATTCTGGGGCATGACACCGCCCACAAGTGCCAGATCATGGCTTCCTTGTGTTATTGCACCCAAATCCCCCTGGACGCCATTTACGTGGAAGGCATTACCAAGGTGACGTATCTTGACGTTGCGTATGCCAAGGAGATGGGATACCAGATCAAGTTGCTGGCCGTGCTGCGTGAACACGAAGGGGAAATTGAGGTGCGGGTCCACCCCACGCTCGTGCCCAACACCCACCTCCTGGCCTCCGTCCGCAATGAATTCAATGCAATTTATATCGAGGGCGATCGGTCCGGGCCTACGTTGTACTACGGGCGCGGCGCGGGGAAATTCCCCACCGCCAGCGCCGTTGTCAGCGACATCATTGACATCGCGCGGCGCGGCAACGCACCCGCGCACCCCCCCTTCCGCTACACGCACAACATCGCGGTGCGCGACATCGGCCTGCTGGAAGGCCGGTACTATCTGCGCTTCACCACAGAGGACCATCCGGGCGTGCTGGGCGGCATCTGCACCATCCTCGGCAGGCATGGCGTCAGCATCGCATCCTGCATTCAGAAGGAGGAAGACGATGACGCCTCGGCGCATGTGGTGTTGACCACCCATGAAACGGTAGAATCGAGCATCATGGCGGCCTTGGCCGAGATTGACAAGTTGGATTTCATCATCGAGCCTACCCACCTACTGCGGATGCTGTAGGAGGAGATTGCATTCATGCGAAACGCCGGTGTGATTGAGCGCTACCGAAGTTATATGCCGGTGAACGACGACACCCGCATCGTTACGCTCAACGAAGGCTCCACGCCACTGGTGCCCGCCTATAAACTGAGCGCGGCCATTCACCCCAGACTTGAGATTTGGCTGAAGTACGAGGGACTCAACCCAACCGGTTCATTCAAGGACCGTGGGATGACCCTGGCGATTACCAAAGCCGTCGAAGAGGAATACCGCGCGGTCATGTGCGCTTCGACAGGAAACACTTCGGCGTCGGCCGCCGCCTATGCCGCGCGCGCAGGCATTAAATGCGCCGTGCTGATTCCCGAAGGAAAAATTGCCTTCGGGAAACTTTCCCAGGCGATGGTCCACGGAGCAACGGTCATCCAGGTCAGAGGCAATTTCGAGGACGCCCTGCGGCTTGTGCGCAGGATTTGCAGTGAATACCCGATCGCGTTGGTGAATTCCATCAATCCCTACCGCATCGAAGGCCAGAAAACCGCCGCCTTTGAAATTGTGGATGATTTCGACGGCATGGCTCCTGACTTTCAGGCCATGCCCGTCGGCAACGCCGGAAATATCACCGCCTACTGGAAAGGATACAAGGAATACTACGCTGCGGGCCGCAGCGAAAACCTGCCGCGCATGCTCGGATTCCAGGCGGCCGGCGCAGCGCCCATTGTCCTCGGGCATCCCGTCAAGGAACCCAAGACCTATGCCACCGCCATTCGCATCGGCAACCCGGCCAGTTGGAAAACGGCCGAGGAAGCGCGCGATCAGTCCAATGGCGTGATCGGCATGGTGACCGACCATCAAATCAAGGAAGCCTACAAATTGCTGGCGTGCACTGAAGGCGTCTTTGTGGAACCCGCCAGCGCCGCCAGCGTGGCCGGCTTGATTAAACTGGCCGAAAACGGCTTCTTCGACAATGAAAAACCGTTGCATGGCAAGAGCATCCGCGTCGTCTGCATTCTTACCGGCCACGGCCTGAAAGACCCCGAATCTGCGGTGGCCGCCGCCGAAGAACCGCTGACAGTCGAAGCGGATGAAGAGCGAATCCTCGATGCCATTGACATGGTGCAACCTGCAACGGTGTGAATGGTATCGAAACGGGTGTATGGAGCGGACGGGCGGGCGCTGCGCGCAATGAAATCTCCCTCAAACACTGATAT